>NZ_HF988799.1:0-658 GCF_000435035.1 Porphyromonas sp. CAG:1061
CTATTTAACACGGACCTCTGCCGAGGTCCTTTCTCCATTATCCCTCAATGCGTAACCCCTGACCCCTAAGGGTAGTCACTTCATCAATTGCTGGCATTCAGATATTATTTCTCTTTTTGGGCAGCAATACGTTGCCACTGCTCCACGATAGTACCATCTCGATGTTTAATATAGAGGGTATTTTCATCTTCAGAGAAATGGTATTCGTACTCTCTTGTCCAATTGGATCTCTTGATGCCAGCACCCAACTCCAATACGTACAAGATATTGTCTTTGGTGTAGAAATACTCTTTGAGAGGGCCTAGCTCTCCATTGTGATACTGCTTACGCTCGCCCTTTGATGTGTATTCAAACACCAAGAGGTAGTTGTCCGTAGGGTCTTCACGTATCAACTTCCAAGAGCCGGTAAGTCGGCCATCTCGCTTTTGCGATAGTACGAAATCTCTTTCAGCAAGTTGGGATTTGCAAGAGCTGAACACAAGAGCAGCTGTAAGCAGGCAAAATAAAAGGCTAAGTGCTCGGAAGGTAAGGGATTTTCTTTTCATCTGTTTTTTGTTTGAAATGGATAGATAATAATTAAGCGGAGGAACTTTTAGGGGGAAGGGCATTAGGGAGAGGATTGCGTGTAAGTAAATGGAAATGAGAGGGATTTGCAGTG
>NZ_HF988800.1:0-1004 GCF_000435035.1 Porphyromonas sp. CAG:1061
ACAGCTTGTATATGATCATTCGTACTACAGTCTCCTCTAATGCGTAAACCCTGTTATGGGTTGTGCATTAGAAAGGTCTTACAATGTAGTATTCATCGGAGTCTCTATAGATAACCAATGCAATCAAAACCCACGACCCCTTGTGGAAGGTCGGACAAATTTAATAGGAATGCTACTTGCGTCATTTGGGGAGACCCTATCAACCCCTTATTCCGCACGCATACGGAATCTATTCCGCAGGGCTACGGAATCCATTCCGCACGCGTGCGGAATATGAGGTTGATGCGGTAGCCCTTTTAATCGCTAATCTGATGTAAGTATCCCTGATATGGTGTACACCAATTATTCGCTATTCCTGAAAAAGTAGACACTTCGTGCCCTCTATTCCTGAAAAACTACACACGAGCAGTAAAATAATGAATAAGCTCCTCCGCAAGTCTTTTTACAAGAGGATCTTAGCACTTATCTATTAGAGCGTCTGATCTGTCCGATCTGTCCGAAGAAGGTACCCCCTCCCTCCGATAGGCACAATAAAGAAAGGTGGAGCCACACAGAGGTAGCTCCACCTTTCGGTCATTATGGGTTGGTGTTTAGTTACTTCTTCATCAGCTCGTCCACTGCTGCTTTGAGCTGAGCATCGTAATTGCGTTGAGCCTCCTCAGGAGTGTTGTAGATGAGAATATCCGGCTCAAGCTGGTGATTTTCGAGAGCATTGCCATTGACATCTGTTACGGTGACCTGAGGGATACCAAATACGAGTGAGGGGTCTACAAGGGTTTCCCACCATACGGCGGTCATGGTTCCAGGTACTGGTGCACCTATGAGTTTGCCGATGCCTAGGGTCTTATAAACCCATGGGAAGCCGTGGGCATTGGAGTAGTTGCCTTCGCTCATCAGTACTGCAGAGGGCTTGGTCCACTGTGCAAAGGGGTCATTGCCAATGAACTGCCCTCTTGGTGCAAACTTGCTGTAGAGCTTGCCCGTAAGTAGGGTGACGAGGTCTT
>NZ_HF988801.1:0-1491 GCF_000435035.1 Porphyromonas sp. CAG:1061
CGCTTCCTCAAGGATATCCACTCTGGCAACAGGGTGGTGCGGGGATTTGCTGAACGCAATGCCATTAATGCACCGCTCCAAGGCTCGGCTGCCGATATCATCAAGGTAGCGATGATACGGATCCAAAAGCGACTCCAGGAGGAGCAGTTCCAAGCTAAGATGATCCTACAGGTGCATGACGAACTCAACTTCTCTTGCCCTGTGGAGGAGCAAGAACGGTTGGTGGCTATGGTACGTGAGGAGATGGAGGGAGTCTGCCCTGAGCTCCGCGTCCCTCTGAAAGTGGATGTCGGTATTGGTGATAACTGGCTGGAGGCTCACTAAAATAACCCAACTGCCGAGGATTCCTCGGTAGTTAAAAGCTCAGTGACAAGTCCAATCAACTCAAAAATAATCTCTGACTTTTGACTTTGACCGACAATTACAATTGCTTCAAGGATCAGAGAACTATTCTGATGAGCAGACCGAATCTTAGTCTTTCTCTCCTTCGTTTCCTACTTGTAATACCTCTTTTGTGGTGGGGACCAATCATCACTGCTGAGGCGCAAGAAGTGGCGACGGGGCAGGCGATTCAATTACTATTGGAGGAGTTGCCTGAGGGGGAAGAGGCGCTCCAGCTAGAGGAGACTCTTCGGCAACTATTGGCGGAGCCCCTTGACCTCAATCAAGCGACGGAAGAGCAGTTGCTTCAGCTGCCTTACTTCGATGCCTTTTTTGTACGAAACCTACTTCTTTACCGTTCCAAGGCAGGCGGACGTTTCCGATCTATCTATGATCTGAAGGCGGTTCCAGGTGCTCCGATAAGTCACTTACCCCTCCTAGCCCCTTTCCTCAGGGTGGGGAGCGATCGACCACGTATGGTGGCGCCACTGCGGCAGGACTTTTACTTGGGTAGTGAGCTAACGCTTCCCCATCGTCGTGACCGCTACCAAGGGATTGGGGTGGGGCTGAGGTATGTGGGAAGTCGACAAGAGCGGCACTCGTGGTCGCTAGTCCTCGGACAGGATCGTGGGGAACCATTGCTTCCGCTTCGTAAGGGGGTTGCTGACCACCTCTCTTTTAGTTACCAATATCGGCAATCGCACTGGCAGGTGGTGCTGGGTGATTATCGGCTACAAGCTGGGCTGGGTATGCAATTGGGTCAGGCCAATTCTTTTTTCTCCCGTAGTGAAATGACGGGACAACCCCCTTCCCTCAGTGGCCAATTAATTCGCCCTCATACCAGTTTCCGTGAAGAGGGTTTCCTCAGAGGGGTGGCAACGAGGTGGCAGAGCGGTCCCGTGCAAGTGGCGCTCTTCTATGGGTTTGAGCGATTAGATGCTCGGATTGAGGGGAGACGACTCGTTACCCTCTACCCTGGTGGTATGCATCGTACTACCAAGGAGCAACGCTACCGGCATACCGCTCTCCGCTCTAGTGGTGGAGCCATCGTGAGCTATCAGAAAGGAAAGTTGGAGGTAGGGACCACTCTAATGGGTCGGCGGTACCGTA
>NZ_HF988802.1:0-957 GCF_000435035.1 Porphyromonas sp. CAG:1061
CTCATAAGCGTATAGAATTATATAGCAGTAAGTATTTCTTTTTCAATTCGTCAATCTCCAACTCATTCCCTGTTATGGATTGGATAAACGAATCTCCATAGTATAAAGATCGAAACATAGATACGACCAGGGGCGGGTCAATGCTTTGATTCAGTTCTCCGGCAGAGAGACCTTTCTCGTAATATGTTAGCCACATTTGTGTTATTTCTTGTTCCAAAGCTTTGCACCTATCATTAAACCCTTCGTAATGAAATTTGGCAGAGGATAGTAGGTTGATATACTCCGTGGAGTTCGCATCTATAAGGGTGTTCCTTACGGAATTCATCCGCTCTTTCGTGAGATTTAATTCGTTCATAATAAAGCTAAGAAATGGCTTCTTGTGGAATTCGCATCTATAAGGGAGTTCCTTACAGAATTCATCCGCTCTTTCATGAGATTTAATTCGTTCATAATAAAGCTAAGAAATGGCGTCTCATTTGATGCAAGTTCTTCTCTCTCTAAGGAGTTAGATAGAAGTTCAAAGACGAATTTGTCAATGACCGCTCTATATAGTCCTTCTTTGTTCTTTACCTTATAGTATATAGCTCCTCTAGACAATCCAATTATTTCTTCCAAATCCGCCGTAGTGACATCCGCATACTCCTTCACCCAAAAGAGTTTGAATGCCCCTACGAGTATTTGATTCCTACGTTCTTCACTCTTACTTATCATAGATTAGTACTACTGTAATAATATTCTTTCCGAATGCTAAGTTAGACATAAGAAATTAAACTACCAAATAAGCCGTGAAAAAGGTAGTCCCTAGCACCTCAAATAATGCACTTCGGTTTAGAACTTAGGAGAAATGTCATGGGTTACGCATTAGAAAGTTCTTACCATATGGTTTTTAGCGGGGTGTCTATGATTAAGGACCTCGGCAGAGGTTCGTGCTAAATAGGCACAGGTCAAGGCACGCAG
>NZ_HF988803.1:0-1573 GCF_000435035.1 Porphyromonas sp. CAG:1061
ACGACCGCTTGCGGTCGGACGGATCCTAGCCCCTGGTCGGAGGGCGTAGCCCGAACGACCAGGGGAATACGGCAATCTTCCACCCACCTCTACGACCTCCCTTTGTGGGAGGTCGGACAATTTGGACTGGGAAGAGTTCAATAAAGAGCAATGAAAAAAGCTACCCTCAGCTGTTGAAGGTAGCTTTTTTGTTAGTTAAAGCCTAAGGCTTATCCGATAGGTCGCAGAGTGTGCTTTGCAAAGAAAGAGATGAGTATCCCAGGTACCGCCATAATCACAGCGTACCAGAGCAAACTCAACGCCCCATAGCTGAGCAATAGCGTACCAGCAATAGCTGTAGTAATCATAATCGAGAGATTAAACATACAAGACTGCACTGACATCGCCACATCCTTACCATGCTCCACCTGATTGCCCACAGCCGCCTGGAAAAGCGTCACAAGTGGACCAAAGGAAAGCCCCCACATGAAGAAGGCAAGGTGCGAAATACCAACCGTCCCCTTAAAGAAGTAAAAGAGCAACATCGCCACGGCCAGGAACGCAAACATCAGCACCGTCAGCTCCCTCAGGTAATGATCAATATACTTCGTCGCAATCACGATAGAGATGAGCGACCCAATTCCAAAGACCAGCAAGGCCACCTCTACCCCACCACTAATACCGATCTCGGCTACCAACTGGGTAATATAGGTGTAGACCCCATAATGCCCACAAACTCCAAGTAGCGTGAGAAGGATAATGAGCAAGATAGACTTATTCTTCAGCATCGCAAAAGGCGAAGTGCTCGAGGTGAGCTTCTCACCAGGCGTCGAAGGTAGCATCACAAGCGATAGCAGAGCAATCAAAGCTACCAATGACCCCAAGACGATAAACTCAATACGCCAGCCAAAGCGGTCGCCAATAGCAGTCATCAATGGCATCCCTAGGCTAATTCCTAGCGTATTACCCGCCATAATGATCGCCACAGCCTTACCTTGGTGCCCTGGCTCCACCAGTCGCATCCCAAAGGCTGCAATCATCGGCCACATCACACCGGCACAGATTCCGCCGAGGAAACGAAGGCCTAATATAACGTAGTAGTTCTGAATAATCCCAGAGAGTATATTGCATACTGCGAAGCCCACCAGCAAAAGTAATAGTAAATTCTTGCGATTAAAGCCCACCGTGGCAGATATAAGCGGAATACCGAAGATAGCCGACGCCAAGGCATACCAGCCCACCATTCGGCCACCCTCCACCTCATTAATTCCCAAATCGCCCATAATCTGCTGCAACACTCCAGAAGGGAGTAGCTCCGACAGAATTCCCACAAAGGTAACCGACGACATCAAGATCATCAAGACCCAAGGGAAAGCACCTACAGATTTCTTTTCTTGTACCATATAGTAAATATTTAAAGGTTTACACCTCTAAAGATACCCATTTAGATTGGTATAGAAAAGAAAACGAGCAAGAAAAATTAATAGATAAGTTAAGAGCTATCACAGGGGTTATCATTAGGAAGGTCTTACCATGTGGAATTCATTAGAGCGTCTACGGGAAAAGGACCTCGGCAGAGGTCCGTGTTAAATAG
>NZ_HF988804.1:0-11499 GCF_000435035.1 Porphyromonas sp. CAG:1061
TTCTGCCTTACACACTTTTTGGGTTACTACCGGACCTCTGCCAGAGTCCTTTGTGCAACAGTCTCTTTTCATGTGGGGTTGAGGGGGAGTACAATAAGAGGGTGCATCAATAAGTTGATGCACCCTCTTAGCGTATGTATAATTAATTTAGTGACGCTCCTGAAGGAGGTAGATGAGGACGGGGAAGTGGTCACTGTAGCCATCGATAAATGAATTGTTTTCGAAGGTACGGTGAGGGTATCCTTTGCGCTTTCCCTCTTGTGTGATGAGGAAGTTGCGGTCGAATACCTCCATCTTCCAAAGTCGTAGATTGCTCTCGCTGGAGATCAGTCCGTGGGTCACCATCATCTGGTCAAAGAAGTTCCACTTGTTTTGGTAGACAAGTGTGCCGATGCCCTTAGCAAAGAGCGAGGCACTAGGATTGTAGATCCCCTTTGGTGCCACTTCGCTGCGGTGGGTCTTGGCATTGAGTACCTCTGTCACACTGGTGTTGGTGGGGTCGTCATTGAGGTCGCCCATAATCACCACCTTAGCATCTGGTTCGGAGGCTTGTATCTCCTCAACTATTGCGAGGGTGGTACGAGCTGCTGCCTCACGAAGGGGGTTGCTCTTGTGCCCACCATAGCGAGATGGCCAGTGGAGCACGATGAAGTGAATCCGTTCGCCTGCGATAGTACCATAGACATGTAGCTGGTCGCGAGTCACGAAGTCGGGACGCTCATCCCACTTGAAAGGGTAGTACTTGTACCCTTCGAGCTTAAAGATATTGGGGTTGTAGAGTGCTGCCACATCAATACCACGACGGTCTGGACCATCTTCGTGGATCACCTTTAGCCCCATCCCTTTGATGGCGTCACGCTGTGTGAGATCCTCGAGCACTCGGCGGTTCTCAATCTCGGCGGTGCCGATAAAGGCGGGACCGTAGGGGGTGTACTCTTGACCTAAGAGACTAATCACCCGTGCGAGATTATCAAGTTTCTTCTCGTACTGCACTTGAGTCCATGCGTAGGGACCTGTGGGAAGGTAGTCGTCATCACCTTTGTTATTGGGGTCGTCTTCGGCATCGAAGAGGTTCTCCATATTATAAAAGGCAACGGCATAAGTATTGTACTGTTTGCCCGCGTTGGTGCCGGTGGCTTGCTTTGAGGAACCACAGCTCCCCAAAGCAAAAGCCACTAGCAACGCCAGTAGGGCATACCAATTATGCTGAGTATACTTCATAGCGAACTATTACTGAATAGTGATATCATCAATGAGTAGGTCGTAAGCCACTGCTTTTCCTACCTTTATTGAAAACAAGTTCTTTTCCTTAGCTAACTTACTGAAGCTAGAGATATCTAGGGTGATTTTTAGCCATTTACCTTGAGTGTCTATTGAGCCATTAGCATAGGAGTTAGCAGGTTTGTCATTAAAGGTTTTCTCAGTTGGTTTAAGGATGATCTCGCCATCAGCTGGACTAATAACGTGTCCTTTGGTTCCAAATTCATCAAGGTTAAATACTGCAAGACTACCGTCCTCTTTATAGACCATAAAAGATAGAGATTTTCCTGCCTTTCCATTGATGTATAGTGTAATGGTTGAACCACTCTTTTCGCCTGCACCTGCTGCTGTAATCATGTAGTCATTCCCTGCAGGAGTACCATTGATGTGAAGGGCTTTTCCATTACGTCCATTTGGAGATTGCTCAACAATCTTTCCTAGGGGGAATAATAGGCTCTTGCCCTTTTCCATTAAGCTCCAATCCTCAAAGTCGGCACCAGGGAATAGGAGCTTACCAGTTGCAGGTTGCTCTGGATTGGGGTTTGGGTTGGGCTCTGGTTGTGGTTGTGGAGTAGGGGTGGTGCCACCAGCAGTGAGCTTACCTCCATCGCTAGTCACCTTGAGTGCACGTATTTGCCAATTGGCTGAGCTGGCATCGGTAGCAAGATACTTGAAGGCAAATACCACGTTGGCCTTACCAAGCAGTGAAGCAGGTAGGTTGATATTGCCACTCTTCACGTAGTTCCAATCCGTACCTGTTGGGTAGGTGGTGATAGTCACTTGAGTCCAAGTAGCACTCTTCACGTCACCGCTGTAATTATCAGAGGCCCAAAGGGTCTGCTCGCTCTTCATATTAGCCACATTACCCTTATTGATGGTGTGCTCAAAATTGATAGCGAAGCTTTTAGCTGCAGTGAGGTCAAAGGCAGGAGAGACGAGCCAATCCTCATTGGCATTACTCTTGCCATCGGCAAAGCCAGACATATTGGCATTCTTGTAAGCAGTGTTGACTCTCCAAGTCTGTGCTCCTGCAACGCTAATAGGGGTCATCTTGCCTAGGTCGCTACTAAACTCCTCGCTGTAGATCACTGCCCCTGTTGATGGTTGGTCGGGGGTAGGGGTGTCGGTGCCACCAGTGGTCTCAGGCTCCTTGCCACTAAAGCCGAAGCAATCGTCGGCAGAGCGGAGGAATAGCTGGTAGTCGCTACCAAACTTTGAAAGGATAGCCACCACGGTACCATTGCCCTTTGGAAGCTTGTCATTAGCAAAAGTAGCATACTTGCTATTGCGTACATAGAGACTCTTGCCACTCTTATCCCTTAGAATACGATTAACGGCATTCATCTCTTGATCGGCATAGTTGAGCTCGCCACCCTTTTCGAAGTAAACGCCCTCTAGCTGTATCAGCGTACCAATCATGGCATCGGTGATAGAGCCCATAGTGGTTACCTTAGGCATTGCCTTTTTGGCATCTGGCCATTGGTTCTTTAGGAGATGCTTCTTAGCAATCTCGTAGGGGATACGGGTATTCTTGGGATTATTGTTGTTCATTCCCAACTGAATGACGCCTCCGTAACTAGTTGCTGCAAGGCCTTGTAGCTTGATCACTACCTCCTGCCCTACAGGGTAATCATTGGCGATGTTATTTTGGTCAATACCAATGGAGAGCCCACCTGTGGCATCCTCCACATAGATTTGCTTGTAGATATTGCCCGTGATATCGTTGCCCACTACCACGGCACGGATGGCGAAGTCCTCCTCAATGATCTTACCCTCTTCGGGTACTGAGGTAAACATCTCCTTGTACTTAGCAATGGTGATGATGCCTTCATCCCCGATCTCCACAGTCGGCTCAGTGAGGAGTGGGGCATCGTATTCCCGCTCACAAGAAGCGAAGGTGAGCCCGATGAGGGCTACGAGTGCTATAATTAATTGTCTATTTAGTTTCATATATTGTATCGTCTATTAATATTACCAATTGTAACTAGCATTGAGGAAGAAGTTGATCCCCTGCATGTAGTAGTGCTTATTGGTAAAGCGCTCAGGGTGATCTAGGTTGATACGTCCTTGCTCAAATCCACCAGTGCGAATCTCCTTATTATTGAGTAGGTTGGTGATGGAGAAGTTGAAGTTGATGCGGTCTCTATTCTTTAGGTAAAGAATCTTGCCGATACTTAGGTCCATAGTCACACCACCCTTGAAGCGCTCCTGAGTGGTATACTGCTTGAAAGCCTCATACTGCTTAGCATTGTGTCCGGCAGTACCTGGAGGGGTGACAGTGGTATAATTTGAAGCGAGTCGGCGGATAGGTGCTGCATCAATGTGGTTGTAGCCAAAGCCATTGACATTGAGGTTGAAGAACCAATAATTCCAGAAGTAACCGACCCCAAAGGTACCCAGTACTTGTGGTACGCCACCGAGGTAGAGGTTCTTCATGTAGACCTTCTCTTCTTTATTCATAATCTTACCATTGGTACTATTCATCACGCCCATTGGGTCGTTGCTGTAGTAGTATTGAGCGGCAGTACCGATCAGCTCAAAAGTGAGCGAACTGGTAGGCTTATACTCAACACCCACCTCTACACCTCTATGTACCTTATCCACTCCATAAAGGGTGTGGAGTACAAAGGTACGCTGTGTATCATCATAGTAGGCTACCTTCTTCATATCATCCCAGAAGCCGGTGTAGAAGGCCGATAGACGTCCTTTCACCTTAGGAGTGGAGAAGATATAATTGATGTCTACACTTCCAATCTGCTTGCTCTTGAGTGTTGGTGCTACAATATCCGAAATGTCTGGAGAGACATACATCTGTCGCTCTAGCTGTGGACGATTGAGGTACTGAGCATTGAGGGTGAGGAAGTGGCGACCGTTGAACTTATAGACGGCACCGACCTTAGCATCAAAGTTGATAAACGCATGGAGCTTACCTTTGCCGTAAGAATTGTCGGGGTAGCGTCCGTTGCGCATCATACCTTCGCGCTGAATGGTATTAAGTGCTAGCTTGGCACCATAGTAGATATCCCACTTGTAGTACTTATGTTCGTTTTGAGCCCAAAGTGCTGCATTGTAGATATGGTAGCGGTAGTCGTATCCAAAGACATCCCCCTCCCATACTCTACGGCCAGGCTTATTGAGGTCGTTTTGAACCACCTGATCGTTACCAGCAAAGTCGCGCTCGGCATACTTATCGTTATCCAATAGATACTTAGCCCCTAGCAGGTCATCGACCGTCTTAAATTGCTTGGACTGAGAGTACTTAAATTCAAGTCCCGCACTCAGTGCAATCTCCTTGGATAACTGTGTATTGAGTGTGGTATTGAAAGCAATCTCTGCAAGGTCGCTCCGACGCTCCTCTACCATATAGATGGCGGAACCGTCACCGGTCATATTATTGAGGTGGTTTGCCATATAAAGGCGATCCCAATTGATCTGAGAAATCTCTAGAGTACGCCATTGGTGGGCATAATACTCCTGCACCTCGGGGGCTCCCTCGAAGTAGCTAGGGAGGTAGCGGTAGTAATCAGGGCGTGGGTCGGCACCATTGTACCAATTGAGTGACGACCTACCGTATCTATTGTAGTGTGCACCGATCCCAGTGGTAAGGGTGGTCTCGTAATTGGGCTTCCAGATGTGAGAGATGATCAGGGTTGGATCCCAGCTCTTCACCACACGGGCGTTACGCTTTTTGCCATTCTGCCAGCCCCAGTTTGGATTGTAGGTGTTGTTGCAGACTAGCTTCAGAGCCTCCTCCACTGAGGAGCCTTGCTGACCACGCTCTACTGGTGAACCAAAGGTGATGACGCTGAGGCGATGCTTGCCCCTATCCCATACCTTCTCTGCACCTAGCATATAGGATATGTTCTTGTAGAAAACACCTTCAATGGCCCCTTCGTGAGCATAACGGCCACCGATAGCGGCAGAGAGTGCCCAGCCATTATCCATCAAACCAGTATTGTAGCTGAGGATCGCACGAGCATAGTAGTTGCGATTAGTGCCTGAGAGGGTTGCCTTTCCGCCACGAGTGTAATTGGCTGGGCGCATATTGATATTCTCCGAGCCACCAATATCTCCAAAGGAGAAAGGAGAGGCTCCCATATAATTGATGCGGTTACCATTGCGGGTCATATCATTAAGGGCACCGATGGAGGAGTAGTTGAAGACGCCTCTTACCCCTTCATTGAAGTTGATGCCATTGATATACCTCTGCTCGTAGGTATTGTCGTAACCACGGTTACGGTGACGGAATTGTGAGAATTGGAAGCCAGCCTTCTGGAGATAGACATCGTTGGTAAAGATGACCATCGTATTGGCCGACTGCCCCGCCCCTTCATCGTCAATCTGGTCGAGGTCAATATTATCTACAATCCCCGCAAACTGGGCATTGTCATTGATTTTATTTTGTATCATCACAATAGGCCCCACCTCATTGAGTCGGTTGGGGGTGATGGTGATATTTAGCTCCACAGTGGTGTGCAGAGGAGAGCTGAAGAGTAGGGTCTCTTCGCCAGCCTTAATGTTGTAAAAGGCGAAACTACCATCACTCTCGGTTGTAGTCTGCTGATTACTACTCTGGAGGGTTACTAGCACGCCACCTATGCCATTGTTGCTACCTCCGTCGCGAACGACCCCTCGAAGCGAGGTCTTCTCCTGAGCGAGAAGAGGGCAGAAAGCTATAGACAGTAGGAGACTTGCCAAGGCAATAAGCCTAGTAATTCTTTGCATGTCTTTGAGTCATTAGTTAATAATCTGATTCTATTAGAAAATGAGATGGAAAGAGGACCGCAACAGTGGCGATCCCATTTCCATCTCACTTAATGAGTACTTACTCAATCGTAAAGTCGTCAACTTGTAGGTCTATATCCACCTTTCCACCCACTTTCAGTGCGAATAAATCGCCTGTAGTAGCAAGGGATTTACCCTCAATGTTAAGTGTGATCTTTATCCATTGACCCTTTGTGTCAATGCCACCTTGAGCGTATGAGTTAGCTACAGTCTTTTTTCCATTGCTTTCTTTTGGAGCGTTGGGTTGAAGAACGATATTGCCATCGTCTGGTCCAACAAGATGTCCTTTTTCTCCTACAGTATCCAAGTTATAGGCATAAGTGGTATTATCTGCTGTCGTTAGGTTCATAGAGATAGACTTGCTTGAAGTTCCTTTGAGGTAGAAGCTAATGGTTTTTCCAGCGGTTGGTCCACCAGTTTGGGCTGTAGTAGTAAAGATGTAATCGTTACCTTTGGGCTTCCCTTGGATATGTAGAGCCTTACCGGTCTTACCGCCGTCAACTTGTGTAGCGTATTTTGCCAATCCGAACTTATTTAGGCTGGCTTTGAAGGCATCAAAGTCATCAAAGTTGGCACCAGGGAAAAGCAACTTGCCCTCAGTTGGCTGTGGCTGTGGTTCTGGCTCTGGCTCTGGTTGTGGAGTAGGAGTCTCCTCGCCACCAATAACGATGACCTCACCATTGTCCGACCCTTCCTTCCAAGGATTGATGGTAGCACCCTCAACTATGACTAGCTGACCTCTATTGTAGGTCACCTCGACGGTGTACTTGTAACCGCTCTCAGTGGCTGTTAGCTTTAGGTTAGCGGTATGTGGCTTACCATTGATATTGAAAGTCACCTCCTTGCCAGTCAAGGTTTGTGGAGGAAGGATCATCATCCCTTTGTACTTATTAGTGCCTGCTGCCTTAATAGCTACACTTGGAGTAGCAGTCTTGGTGCCAGTAGTGATGGCCCCATTAGCAAGTGCCATCTTACCATCCACCAATACATCCTTCAGAGCAATGGTGCCATTATTGATCGCCAGCCCATCGGTAGTGATGTTGAATTCAATCAAAGTGAGCATGTGGCTAAATACCAAGTTAGCATTGGCATTTTGCTTGTTGATTCCCTTTTGGTTATTAGAGTAAAGGAGGTCAATAAGGGCTGGCTTGCTCTGATCCGAGGTGTCAAAAGCTAGCTCGGTAGTTACTCCCTCCTTATATGGGTAGTAGGCGACCAGGTCTAGATTGCCAGTGCTAGGTAGGTTGATCCCCTCCATAGCCGAGGTGAAGGCCACCTTTCCACCTGCTGAAGCGGTAGTGTACTTGGCATTCGTGGCGTAGTTATTAGCTCCTAGTGCTTGTCCTTCGTTCAGTGCAAAGATACCGATGGCATCAGATACTTCCCAGGTTTCTCCAGCTACACGTGTGCCTGGTTGCACAATGTTAGAGCTTACCCTAAGGTCGCCCTTACCTTTTGCATAAGGGTCATCCACTTCACAGCCACATCCTCCGCTGCGTTGACAGCTAGAGAATAGTAGGGTACTCGCTAGGAGTAGGCTTCCTAATTTAGTCGTTGTCTTCATCATATTGATATAATTATTGTGTGATTATTATTATTTACCAGTCTTTAGAGTTATTCTGACTCTTAATCGCTGTTGCTTCGTTCTCGGGGAGGGAGGGGAAGAACTTCACCCCTAGCTCCTTCTCGAGCTCGGCCACGGTGCAAGTATAGTCGTCCCACTTGCTACCACTAGCGGGTCTTACATTTGGCATCTTGACACCAATGGAGACCCACTGACCCTTTTTCTTCTTTAGTAGCACCTTCCACGTGTGAGTGGGGATTGGGCACTTCTTATTGACATCGTCACGCACCATTTCAGCATTAGGAGCAAGCGTAGGGCCACAAACCACATAGAGGGTATCGGTCTTACGGGCATTCTTAGCAAAAGCATTCTCTTTATTCTCGAGCGTTGCCCAGATACCTGCATTCTGACTTTGCTCTTGTGGCACTACGTTGGTGAAGTAGAAGGTGGTGCGATTGAGCTCTTTGGAAGCGGTACGCTGCTGACTTGCCAGCATGTGGCCTCGGCTCATATTGTACTCACGTGGCTGAAAGCTCCTTCTGATTAGTTGCATCTGATACTTTTGTTCTACACCAGGGCCGAAGTCCCAAGGGTCGCCACCCCACTTCTTTCTACTCCATTCCCCTAGACAGTCACTGTACATTGGATAGGCGACCATATAGGGTTGGTGACTGTTTTTGCTAAAATAAATAGTATAGTTGCGTCGCTTACCACCAGGAGTCGTTCCCCCTGCAAAGTAGCTGTCGGGAGTATCCTCTTGGTGGATGACACGATCCTCCATATAGCCATTTTGGATCAGTACCTGCTCCATATAGTAGGCCTGATTACCATACCCTTCAGCTGGAGGCGTAGGGGGTTCGGGCTTAGGGTCTTCTCCAGGTTGCTCTGGATCCGGCTGAGGATTGGGCTGTGGTTGAGTGCCTCCTTCGCCTTCCCCGATAATCTCAATAGTGGCATCAATGAGCTCCACTCCCGTGTCGGTGAGCTTGAAGTTGCGTCGCACACGAATACCTGGCTGTAGTTGCTTCGACTCCATATCCGTGTAAGTGTAGCTCTTGCCCGCCACTTCAAATGTGTAGGTAAGGCCTTTCAGCTCCTGCCCTGGTAGCAGAATAGCTTGATGTGTTGCCCCTTTAGCTACACTCTTGGCCTTGTGCATCGTTATCTTGCTGGTGGTGGCCCCGAGGTTGGAAAGTTGACCTGCAGCGAGATCAAAAACACCCTCTACCTTCACGTCACCCACGCTAATTTGAAGTGCATTGAGGTCGGTAGCCCCATCGCTCATGATAGAGACCTGTAGCTGACTCAAAGCATGGAAAAATTGCAGGTTGGCTTTAGGGTGCAGGTTATTGAGCCCACGTGCATTGTCGCTGTAGAGTAGATCGAGCTTAGAGAGGTCGCTCTGATCTCGTACATTGATTCGCAACTTATGATCCGCACCAACCGGTTGGTAAGGGTAGTAGCTAATGAGGTCAATTCGCTCCTCAGGCATCAGCCGTATCTCACCTCCCTCGGCGGGAAGGAATTGCCCATCACCATCGGGGGTGGTGTAGGGTAGGTTGCTAGCCTTTTGGAAAATAGAGGTGCTACTCAAGCCTTTGCCACTTACTACAGCGTAAAGACCAATTTGGTCGCCTCTCTCCCACGAGGTCTCGGTAGCCCTTAGAGAGTTGATACGACTTTGTACTTCTAGGACAGTGTATTCTCTGGGGAGTTCTTTATCCCCCTTCTTGTCGTCGCAGCTACAACAGCTAAAGATAAGTACCGCTGTAATAGCCAATAATAGTAAGATTGTCTTGTTCCTTGACATCAAAAAGACTCTAATTGTTGTTTAATTCCATTTACGTTCTCTTAAAACGCCTGCCTGCGATATCCCACACAGGCAGCCGTGAAAAATATAGTCTCCTATATTATAGGAACTTGTACACCTTGACATTCTTAAGTCCAGGGGCGCTAAAGTAGGCTGTAAGATCACCCTTGACAGCTACCAACTTACCTTTGTTTTCAGGGTGTTGTACGAGGTTGAGAGCCTCTCTAACATTACCTTTAGGTAATTCTACAGGAATCATCTTCGCCACATCAGTTTCATCCATTGACTCTGCAAGCATGATATTTGTTTTAGAGCTTTCAATGAGCTTAGGTCCACCCTTACCACTCGTTGCAGCACCGATGATATACCCCTTTACATATTTGCCATTTTCGCCTTGTTTGCTAATAGCTTGTGCTATAGAGTAGGGGTTCGCTTCTGTGCCATCTCCTTCGTCAACAACAGGTTGTTCTGGCTCAGGGGTCACCTCCTTTGCGGCTTGTTGCACTGCAAAGGTGAGGTCGTTCATCCCCTCAGCGGTGAGGGTGATGGTAGTCTCACGCTTCTCGGTGGTATCATTTGCCTCTACCTTTACGGTGAAAGTTTGGTCGGCAGCAGCACGAAGAGTCACGTCGCCACTAAATGTGAGCCAATTGGCAACAGGATCGGCCTTTGCAGATACCTGAGTGCCTGCCTCTAGACCAGCTAGAGTAAAGATGTAGCTTCCACCCTCTGCTGGAGCCGAAAGTGTACCACTAGCGTACTCGCTATTGGTGCTGGTAAGTGTCGCGGTTACTGGTGTAGAAGGAGCGGTATCCTCTTCGGGTGCACCGATCACCTTTCCAGTATCTCCCTCATCCTCATTGTCAATGGTACCAGATCCATCCTCAATCTTAGCTGAGCCATTGGATAGGCTGATGGTGTAGCGGTAGTACTTACCTGCCTCTACAGTTTTGTCATTAACCAAGGTTGCCTTGTAGACCTTGCCACCATGCTCAATAGCAATCACCTTTCCCTTGATGATCTCACCTGGCATTAGATAGGTATAGAACTCCTCGCCTTGTTTCTTGAGGTCAAGATTGGCTTTGACGGTATTGTCTACTGTAAAGTCACCACTCTCAATATTGAGTGACCCCTTAGTGAGCACCTCATTCACCGAAACCTTTGAGACAGGCTCAGTAGGATTGAGGGAATT
This sequence comes from Porphyromonas sp. CAG:1061, assembly GCF_000435035.1. Lineage (NCBI taxonomy): Bacteria > Pseudomonadati > Bacteroidota > Bacteroidia > Bacteroidales > Porphyromonadaceae > Porphyromonas > Porphyromonas sp. CAG:1061. The sequence continues at coordinate 10,612 of NZ_HF988804.1, forward strand.
GGTGGTCTCCACCTTGATGCGTAGCTTACCTAGCTTATGTCCAAAGTTGAGGTTGAGCTTAGGATTGGCGTTAGTAACAGTGCCAGTAGCATAGAGTACTGGCTGGTTATTTTGCTTGGTGAGGTCGAACTCTACTGCGGTAGTTGCAGCGGCATCATAAGGGTAGTAAGCCTTGATATCGTGTTGCTCAGTGCCATAAGGGATGGAGATAGGATCCTGAGTAGTAAAGTCGGTGCTAGCTCCAGCCTTTGTAGCTGTGTAGAGTACATTAGAGGCAGTTAAAGAGGTAGAGAATACTCCGATCTTCTCATTGCCATCCCAGTGGTTGGTCTTTTGGTCGCTCTGAGTGGTCACACGGTTCTGCGCGATGGATGAGCTCAGTTCGAGTGTGGTCTCTCCGCCATTGAGTTCGCTCCTGCTTTCATTGTTGCAGGAAGTAAATGATAGAGCAAGCCCTATCAGTGCTAATGGTAGCAGTGTAATGGTCTTCTTCATGTCACTTAATTTTCTCATTTTGTTAGTTGTTTTTCTATTAATAACAAATATACTAATTCTTCTCCAAACAAAGGTATTCTTTGCCTGTGACTTTCCGAATAAGGTGCCATTAAGATTGCCTATCGGGGCGAGTTTATTTCATAGGTCTTTCCCATGGAATCGTTCCCTTTATCATTACTGACGAACTCAAGATGTACTACTACCGTGGTTTGGAGCATTGGGAGCAGACGCCGGGTTACCTTATCGATACCTGTCTTACAGCACAAGACCAGTATAAAGCGCTACTTACCTATTTCCGAATCAAGTGGGTTGAGTGATCAGTGGTGTGCATTAGGAAAGCCTTGCCGTAGGGCATTCATAGATGTGTCTATAGGGGAGGACCCCGGCTGAGGG
>NZ_HF988805.1:0-1177 GCF_000435035.1 Porphyromonas sp. CAG:1061
AGAGGGCACCCGCCTCAGCGGCTTGCTGAATGCGATTGCGACTAACCTTGGGCATGCGATCTACTAAGAAGCGGTCGATGCGTAGGGGCGTCTGCCCTTTATCTACCACGCAAGAGAAGTGCTCGTAGAGCTGCTCCTCCAGAGTCGGCTCCTCCTCTTCTAGAAGGTCCTCCTCTTCCGTTGCTTCGTAGTCTATGTACTTATCTATCGCCATGGGGCTTCACTCAAAACCAATTTTCTCCTGAGGGCTCCTCAATAGGGGTGTCAAGCGGAAGGTCTAGCGAACTATTCTGAAGGCTATCCATCATCGCTGTCTCGTACTCTTCGGCCGAGGAGACCTCCATAATCAAGTGGGTGTTGTAGGGGATACGCTCGCCAGCACTGAGGTACCTGCCAGTGCTATCCTTGAGATGCAACACCAGTAGATGGTGTGGCCCTGGTACATATTCTATCGTGACATTCTTAAAACCAGCACCCTTTAGCATCATCTCCACTGAGCGCTCCGATAGCTCTTCAAACTCAGGGATCTTGATGCTCTTGACGTTCATCGTATTGACCGTCACAAAGATCGTGCGGTGGGGCTTGATGCGTGAGCCCGCCTTGGGAGTAGTATCTAGTATGATGCCAGGGGTCTGACCCTCTACATAGACGGAGTCTACCACCTCCATATTTAGGTTCGACCGCCCCAGCATCTCAGAGGCTTCGACTTGCGAAAGCCCAATGATATCGGGCGTCTCTATGGCTTTGCCGTGACGGGTGTATATTTTGAGGAAAAACATTGACCCCCAAAGAAGCAATAATCCAGCTAATACAATCAGTCCAATATGTATCAAAAGCCTAAGCCACCATGGTTGTTTATTGCTCCATGGTAGTTTTAGCTCTTTTTCGTCGGTTTCTTTGTTACTCATTTGCTATGTGATAAGGTAGTATTATTGGCACTTCCATACGTAAGGTATGGTGCCGCCACGTTGTCAATTACCATTCAAAATTACCACAATTCCACGATAGTAGCAAAGATGTACCCTTAGCCCTCAGGGGTTACGCATTAGAAATATAAACTTAAGTCACAGCCTTAATATGGATAGCTTGTGCTAGACAAGCGAGAAAGGTGGGTGTTGCAGAATAGACGGACAGGTGATTTTTTAGAGGGCGACTGCGATCTTTTTTGGGCGGAGTT
>NZ_HF988806.1:0-720 GCF_000435035.1 Porphyromonas sp. CAG:1061
CTACAACAAATCGGACCTCTCCGAGGTCCTTACCCGTCTGTCCTGTACAAGCTAATCATATCAATACTATAACATGAGTAGATACCTCTAATGCGTAACCCTTCATTGGTGTGGCCACTACAATAAATACTCTCGGGAGAATTGGGTATCTTTGTCGGCGTTAGAGGCAATAATAGAGATATGAATACCAACCGCAGATATACCATCGCCGTAGACTTTGACGGCACCATTGTGACGCATGAATACCCAAAGATCGGCACTGAGATACCCGGTGCTGTAGAGGCACTCAAAGAGCTCTTGAGAGAGGGGCATCGGCTGATCCTATGGACTGTCCGTGAGCGAGAACTCCTAGAGGAGGCGCTGGCATGGTGCGAAGAGCGAGGGTTGGTCTTTTATTCGGTCAATAGCAACTTCCCCGAGGAGACACTCGAGGATCGCCACTTCTCACGCAAACTGAAGGCCGATATATTTATCGACGACCGCTCCATCGGAGGGCTGCCCGACTGGCCAAGTATGCTCCAGATGATTCGTGAGCAAACTCCTTTCAAAACCCCTATGACCCCACAATTCACCCCTCAGATCGACGATACCCACCGTGAGATGATGGAGCGCTACCAACACGGCTCTCGACCTAAGCGTGGCGGTCTCTTCTCCAAGCTCTTCAAGTAATCCCATCATGATTTTTTGGTTTCGGACTATCTAGCTGAGAAGTAAGAGGTT
>NZ_HF988807.1:0-899 GCF_000435035.1 Porphyromonas sp. CAG:1061
GCTTACACACTTTTTAGGGATAGTATCGAAGGAGAAACGAGTATGAGTGAAAAAGTAGAGAAGTCCCCTTTTAAGAGGGTGAAGCAATCGATTGAGGAGCTATGGGATGAGTTTGATTCGCATTTCAAGATAAAGGAGTGGGATGGCAAGCCTTTTGAGCATCCCCAGACTGATGAACTGAAGGCGACAAAGGAGCTTTTGGAGAGCCCTAACTACTATGAGATGATCCCAAGTGGCGAGGAGTGTACGAAGGATAATAGCCTCTACCTGACGATTGATCAGCAATGGTTTGATAAGATCGCTTCGGGAGAGAAGGTGGTGGAGTACCGTGAGATAAAGGAGACGGTGATGGGCAAATACCTCGACCTTAGGGAGTCAGCACAGGAGCAGATAGTGCTGAACCCTAATCTGGGAGAGGAGTTTGACTTCTCGTTGGATTCCTACAATAATGGGATATTCCTCTTTGTGCCTCGCTACTTTGAGTACCTAAGGCTGGGCGTGGGCTACAACAAGAATAGAGATACGGCGGTGGTGCGGATCAAGGGCATCTGCTTTATGCCTGAAAGAACTTACAAGGGGGATATCTTTAGGTTTGACTATCTGGATGAGAGTGTCACGGAGGAGAAGTACGACACCGCTGCTAAAAAAGGAATGGAGGCGGTGCAGGACCTTCTCTATAAAGCGGATGGACCAGATACCTACTGGATCATGGCAATCCATCTTGGCGAGGTGGTGGAGCTCAATAGAGGCAAGTGATGCACCTCCCCATGGCGAGCTTTGAGACTGCCTCAGGATAAGCTTTAATACCGCCACAAAGAGGCAATTGTCTGAGGAAAAAGGACCTCGGAGAGGTCCGATTTGTCTTAGCCCCCATTCGAGGGGGAAGCCCGATGAATGGG
>NZ_HF988808.1:0-1715 GCF_000435035.1 Porphyromonas sp. CAG:1061
TACGGTAAGAACTTTCTAATGCGTAACCCCTGTCGGTACTGGGATTACCCCAGGGATGACGCCAGCAAAAGATTTGGTCTCAACGATTTAGTTTCGTACATTTGCGATGCCCCTCCTGCAATTAGGAGGATTTTGGACAGCAAGAACTCACGGGGCGTGACTTGACAGGAGCCTACCAGTTTAAAGTCTAGAACTAAATAGTATATGCTTGTATGATATTTATTACCACCAAGTACATAACACATAATGAAGCTACATATGTAGCTATTCCTTTATGAAAAATATTTTGTCAATAATCTTATTACAACTTCTTTTTCTTGTTGATTCCTGTTGCGTGGGATCTTCTCAAAACAGCATGTATCATCCAATTGATTCCATATCAACAAATTATTCTCAGAGTAATGTAGCATATTATGGCGTTCGACTTTGGCCGAAGGAGAATTCGAGTGGGGAGGTTAAGAAAGGAAATGTAGAAAATAGAATTTTCCTTGTGTTAGATATGGGTGATACCTTGACTATTGTATCCGATGACTCTCGATTCTTTAATAATAATATTTATTCTATAGCAACCAAGAAGAGGGCTAGGGAAATATATAGGGGATATCAACTGGATTTTGATGATGAAGTCCCCATGGGATTTTGGGCAACATCTTTGTCGGATACGATTCTTTACGAAAAGGCTCCCATAATATCTGCTTGCTATCAGTTGTCCAAGGGTATATTAAGAAGTGACCTTGCAATTGATATGGTTATAAAGGAGGGAATGACAATAGACTCCTTAATAAAGGATACAGAACTCAATAACAGTTCCTTTCCAAATTGTTTGTCGAAATATAAGCATATTGCTATAATACACCCAATGGCCGTTCGTTCAAATTTTGTAAATAAAAAGATGGGGGTAGATTACCAAAAAGGTCTTGGCGACTTCACAATGCTTCTTTTGACAATAGATAATCACAAAATATCATCGATTGAATTTACGAATTTTGGAAAAGAAAGGATGACTGATGGTTTAAGCATAGAAGAATGTTTGAATTTCAGATAAATCTTTTCTGTAAATAAAAACTTGTGCCAGCTATCACCTCACCTATACCTATCAGGAGACTCTACAGCGTAAGAAGTTACAACTCGGTAATGTTCGTGACATCAACTTTGAATAGAAGAAAGGGACGCAGATGAAAACGATTTTATCAAAAACCAGTTTATTGATATTTGTCATATTACTATCTTGTAAGATGGATGCTCAGTGCCTACCAGATAGTAGCCTGTATAGCCATATAACCTATATAGATGGAAAGTGTGAGCGAGAAATAGAATGTATATTTCAAGGGATAGGCAGAAACCCTTTGGATGGAGACACGCTATGGATAGCTTCTGCGATAAAAAAAGAGATAAAAGAGATCCCCAAGAGTTCAGTTTCGTTTGTTTATAAGGGTCAGAATTATTATATCAGTGTAAAAAACGAGTGCGACTCTAGGAGAATTTCCTATGGTGAGAGGATAAGGATGAGAATTCTCTTTTTTGAAGGGATAAAGCAACCATATAGTTTTATACACCCTTTTGCTATCATAACAAAAGTGGAACTCTGTCATCCCCGAAAGACCTGTGTACAAGAGCATATCACCTACCTCTATGATCCCGGCCGAGGGGGTCAGGCTTAGATAAGGTTGTCCGACCTCCCGCGAGGGGAGGTCGTAGGGGTTGGGGGAGGTTGC
>NZ_HF988809.1:0-2468 GCF_000435035.1 Porphyromonas sp. CAG:1061
ACTACTCAGCTGATGCTCAATAAGAGCTGGGTAACACTGATGCTCTCGCATGAGTACAAGGTCAACTCCCTTACACAAACGACCCAACCGATGCGTGACCCTAATGACGCGACCAAGTATCTACCCTATATGACCCTCATCACGCACATCAATGCCGATCCCTACAGTATACTTGGGGCCAATATTATTCTTAGTCCTCGGATCAAGTGGTGGCACCCCACTTTCACCTTTGGTGCTATGAAGCTACTTGGATATGACCTCCAGCACTTTGAGGAGACCATCACCAATCGACAGGCATTCATATTCCTTCAATGGCAAAACCAAATTACACTACCGAAGGAGCTTACCATCAGTGCTAATATTAGCTACCTACCTAGTGGGGGCAACCAAGATAATATGGAAATATTAGGCTCTATGATCAATAGCTCCTTTGAGATTTCAAAGCGATGGCTGAAGAATAAGGCACTCACCACCTCATTTTCGGTCAGTAACCTCAAACTCACCTCATCACCTATGACGGTAAGAGTGGTGACAAGGTATACAGAGTCGACAGTCAAGCAACAAGTATTGCCTAGAGCCCAATTTACCATTGCTTATCGCTTCAATGCAACGAAGCAAAAGTACCAAGGCAAGGGTGCCCTCGGCTCCGTAATTAATCGTATGTAATAAAATAAGTACCTTTGTCACGGCAAGGTGACCACCATAATTAACACCATCAAACTATTCACACACGTTATGAAACAATTCATCACCAGTTTGCTGATACTTTGCTTGGCTACAGGCAACCTATTGGCACAAGAGATCAAAGGAAAGGTATCGGACAAAGAGGGGAAACCACTCCCTTATGCCACGATTAAAGCCATTGCCCTACCCGACTCCGCCACCATCGTGGGTGGCGTCACCAAGGAGGATGGCACCTTTGCTCTCTCTATCGGTGACCACAAGCTACCTATCCTACTCCAAGCAAGTCTGATCGGCTACAGCACCGAGCAAGTGCTTTGCGAAGAGCTCAAGGAGTACACACTCACCCTCTCCGAGAGCACCACCATGCTAGAGGAGGTAGCCATCACTGCCAATCGCGTCTCACACCGATTGGTCGCTGGCGGACTTAGCACCCAGATCGATGGTTCGCCCCTCTCCAAGCTCACCGATATCTACAGTGTGCTCAGAGGCATTCCACTAGTAGAGATAGAGAATGACAAGGTGAAAGTAACCGGAAAGGGCACCCCAGTTATCTACATCAACGACCGACTGATGACCGACCCCAATCAAATGAGAGAGCTCAAGCCCTATCTCATCAAGGATATTCAAGTGATCACCAACCCTGGCGCCAAGTACAGCTCATCGGTCGGTGCCGTCATCAAAATATACACCCGCCGTGACCCCGGCTCGGGACTCAGCGGAAACCTTGAAGGTACACTCGACAAGTATAAGGGACGTAAGATGGGAGGGTTCTCATACTTTTCACTCAACTACCGAAAGGATAATTGGGACTTCTTTGTCTCTGGCTGGGATCAAGCATGGAGAGGAATCAATATCACAGACGATGCCACATTCATCGGCAAAATAGATCAATACGAGTGGATCAATAAGTCAAGGATGGACTCAAAGTTTGGAGAGAACGACCACACCTATACATTCGGCATCAATTACTCCGACGAAAAGCAGAGTGCCGGTATCAAGTATCGATTTAATGCCAATAACGATCTCTCAACCGACGAAGCCCTACTAGAGAGTCAGCTCGACCATCAAGACAAAATAGACTACTATAGCTTCACCACCCAAAAGACTCCTTGGCACTACACACACCGCCCTAGCCTCTACTATATGCGTAAGATAGGACATTGGAAGACGCAGATAGATTTTGACTACTACGAAAGCACACCATCCGAAAAGACGAGCACCACAAAGGAGGGGCATACCAAGGCCTACGAATTGAGATCTCTCACGAGTAAAAGTGGCGATAAGTACCAATCTTTTGGTGCAAGGCTAGATATTGATGGCCCGCTTTGGGGTGGGACACTGAATGTAGGGGGCGGATACTCATGGGCCAATAATAGCTTCTTTAATTACAATGATCAGGAACTCAAAATACCCGACCTCAATAGCACCCTCAAAGAGCAAACCTATGTGCTCTATACCGAGTATAGCCACGCCATAGCCGAAAAGTATATGCTTACTGCAGGGCTACGCATGGAGCATGTCCGCAATCACTACGGAAATCAATCTGTAGCCAATGGGGTAAAAGACTACATCAAGACCAACCTTTTCCCTACCCTTTCCTTTGGTGGTCAACTGTGGGGAGTCAATACACAGCTATCCTTTAGAAGCCAGATCATTCGACCTAGCTTCTGGAGACTACAGCCGGACTATCAATACATTTCTCGATTTGAATACCAAGTGGGCGACCCCAACCTCAAGCCCGGGATCTCTTATACTACTCAGCTGATGCTCAATAAGAGCTGGGT
>NZ_HF988810.1:0-9102 GCF_000435035.1 Porphyromonas sp. CAG:1061
GGAGCTGATGTAGGTCACTCAAGCCAAAGCGATGTGCGTCATTGATAATAATGGTATTGGCATTCGGCACGTCAATGCCATTCTCTACAATGGTGGTAGCTAGGAGGAGGTCGGACTCGTGGTGAATGAATCCCAAAAGCGTCTGCTCTAGCTCCTTCGGAGACATCTGCCCATGAGCAATAGATATCCTAATTCCAGGTACTGCACGCTCTATTTTCCGAGCAATATCTCCTATGTTGTGTATGCGATTGTGGATAAAAAAGACCTGTCCATCACGAGCCAACTCAGCATTGATCGCCTCTGCCAATACCTCTATATCGTAGAGCATATGCTCTGTGCGTATGGGGTAGCGATTGGGTGGTGGGGTGGCGATATTGGAGAGGTCTCTAGCACCCATCAGGGAGAATTGGAGGGTACGTGGAATAGGGGTGGCGGTCATGGTGAGGGTATCGATGTGTGCCCTCATCTCCCTAAGACGCTCTTTGATGGAGACGCCAAACTTCTGCTCTTCATCGATGATGAGGAGCCCTAAATCCTTATAAACTACATTCTTACCTGTAATGGTATGGGTGCCTATAATAATATCTATCTTACCCTCTTCTAACCGTTCTAGTATCTCCCGACGATCTTTTGCCGAGCGGGCTTGGCTCAGATACTCTATGGTGACGGGGAAGTCTTTTAACCTTTTGGAGAAGGTCATATAGTGCTGGTACGCCAATACTGTGGTGGGGACTAGGACGGCGACTTGCTTGCCATCGGTAACTGCTTTGAAGGCAGCCCGGATGGCGACCTCTGTTTTGCCAAACCCTACATCTCCGCAGATGAGCCGATCCATAGGAATGGGTCGCTCCATATCGGCTTTGACATCGTTAGTTGCCTGCTCTTGGTCGGGAGTATCTTCGTACATAAACGAGGCCTCTAGCTCTTTTTGCAGATAGCTATCTTTGGAGAAGGCAAAGCCTTTCACCTTTAGTCGCTCGGCATAGAGTTTGATGAGATTTCGGGCAATATCCTTGACCTTTTTCTTGGTTCGCTCCTTGAGATTATCCCATGCTGACCCTCCCAGCTTGCTTAGCCGTGGGGGCTCCTCATTGTCTTTGCTCTTGTATTTAGAGATATGGTGGAGCGAGTGAATAGAGACATAAACACTATCTCCGCCCTGGAAGTTGAGCCTTACGGTCTCTTTCTGCTTGCCATTTTGCTCAATGGTAAATAGTCCGCCAAAGGTGGCGATACCGTAGTTTTGATGTACCACATAATCTCCAAACTCAAAGCTTTGGATATCTTTGAGTGTCATGACCGCTCGGTTTTTCCGAATCTTATCGCTCTTGAGCTTGAAATTGTGATAACGCTCAAAGATGGTGTGGTCGGTGAATAGTGCCAACTTCTGCTGATCATCGATAAAACCGGTATGAAGGGTAGGCACTATCGACTCAAAAGTCACTCCCTTTGCTTGGTCTTGAAAGATGGATTGTAGCCGCTCGAGTTGCCCTACCTGATCGCTCATGATAATGGTGTCGTACCCATTGGCCTGATACTTTAGAAGGGCATCGGAGAGAAGCTCGAAGTTTTTATGAAAAAGCGGCTCTAGTAGCTGTCCGAATCGTACATTGAAGGGCTTTTCCACCTCTTTAGCCGGATTGGTCATCACACACTGGTGAGCGTAGATTTCGTCTAATAATTGGCGAGGTGCTAAAAGTCTTTTCTGAAGTGCCTCAATGGTGGCAAATTCATTGTCCTCTGGGTGGATTGGCGGGGTAGTGTAGGTCTGGTCGAGGCTGCTCTCTAAGAAGGCAGCTTGGTCGATGTAGATGACCAGGTCACTTGGGAGTAAAGAGATAATGGACTGTACCGCTACATCGTTTTGCTCAAATGAGGTGAGGATAGTCACCTGCTCTATGGTGCTTTGGGACAATTGGGATTCGGGATCAAATAGACGGATACTCTCTACTTCATTATCAAAGAAGTCGAGGCGGGCTGGGGATTCGGAGGAGAATGAGTAGATATCGATAATTCCTCCTCTCACCGCAAAGTCGCCAGGGAGATAGACGTAATCCTTCTCCTCAAATCCCATCGACCAGAGCTTTTCTCTCAGAGCAGTTCTATCGATTTGATCGCCTACCTTGAGCTCTAGTCTTCCGGTATCGTAGGTCTTTTCATCGACCACCCCTTCGATTACGGCCTCAGGGTAGGTGACGATGATTTTGGGTTGCTCGCCAGCCCTGAGGAGCTCCATCAATTCGCTCCGAATGACCTCATTAGCGAGGTCTTTATGCCCATAACGGATGGCTCGCTTGTAGGCGGAGGGGAAGAAGGAGACCGTTTCGGTGCCCGACAGCTTCTCTAGGTCGTTGAGTAAATAGGCCGCTTCATCACTATCACGAGCAATCGCTAAAAGGGGCTTTTGGTGATGAGACAAAAGATATAATACAATAGCTATTGATGAACCTTGTAGGCCATCAATAGCTATACTCTTTTCTCCCTGAGATAGCTGCTTCAAGAGCGTTCTCAAAGCACTGCTATCTTCAAATCTCTGGACGAGGGTCTCTAAAGTCATATTACCGCCATGATATCGTGAATAGACCACTTACTAGCCCATTCACTCTATCCGTTGACTACTCTTCCTCTGCCATATTGTGGAAGACATTTTGTACGTCTTCGTCTTCCTCTAGCTTTTCAAGTAGCTTCTCCACATCCTCTCTCTCCTCAGGAGATAGTTGTTTGTAGTCCATAGGGACACGCACAAATTCTGAGCTGGTGATTTCGTATCCCAATTCCTCAAGGTGTGACTGTATCGCTGCATTGGAGGCAAAGTCGCCAGAGATCACTAGCTCACCTTCGTCTTCATCAATATCCTCTACACCGTAATCAATTAGCTCCAAAAGTAGCTCCTCGATATCGGCATCTGCCTTTTTAGTGACGTGGAAAACAGCTTGGTGGTCAAACATAAACTCCACGCTACCACTGGTGCCTAGAGAGCCACCGACCTTATTGAAATAGCTACGGACGTTGGCTACAGTACGAGTGTTATTATCGGTAGCAGTCTCTACAAACACAGCTATACCGTGAGGGGCATATCCCTCAAAGTTAACCTCCTTATAGTCGGTAAAGTCTTTGTCGGTAGCTTTTTTGATGGCACGCTCCACATTGTCTTTGGGCATATTCTCCTTCTTAGAAGTCTGAATAAGTAGCCTTAGGCGAGGGTTGGTATCTGGGTCAGGACCACCTGCTTTCACAGCAATGGTGATTTCCTTTGATAGCTTGGTAAATACCCTAGCCATATTTCCCCAGCGTGCTAGCTTGCGAGCCTTACGATATTCAAATGCTCTTCCCATATTTTCTCTTGTACAATATTATCTTAATGTGGCACCGAGTTGTTTATTAAGTGCCTGGTATATTTTATCCATTGTTTTCTCAATCACCTTCTCCGAAAGCGTCTGCTCCGCATCTTGCAGGCCAAAAGTCACGGCGTAAGACTTCTTTCCCTCCTCTAGGTGCTTAGGGTCGTCGTACACATCAAAGAGCGACACCTCCTTAAGGAGCTTTCCGCCCGCCTTCTTCGCCGCATTCTCCACATCGGCAAAGCTGACATTCTTATCTATCAGAAGTGCAAAGTCGCGCTTTACCATTGGGAAGCGAGCGATCTGCTTTGCTTTCACCTCCTTACGGAGCACCCTACTCAGTATCTCATTCCATTGAAGCTCTGCAAAGTAGACAGGCACCTCTACGTCATGGAGTTCAAGCACTTTCTGGCTCACAACTCCCCATTGGGCAACTACTCCACCGCCACGGAGTGAGATCTTCTCTGCAACGTCGTAGAGAGAGCAATCGGTAAGTGGCTCTATTAGTAGCTCGTTATCATTAAGACCAAGGCGCCTCATCACATTCAGCATCATCGCCTTCAGTTCGAAAGGACTTTGCTGATACTCCTTTCGGCACCAGTGCATAGGTAGTTCATCGCCAGTCATCCAAATGCCCAGCCTGTAATCCTCTTGGTAGCCAGGTAGATCGCTCTTCTCGCCAGCTTTTGTTCTTCTATAGCAATTGCCAAATTCGTAGAATCTTAATCCATGAGCCTGCCTATGGAGATTATGCTCTATCACCTCCAAGCCTCCATGCATCATCGTCATACGCATGGTAGAAAGGTCGTTGGAGAGAGGATTGAGCACCTGTACTGCATCACCCTTTGAGATCGCCTCAGGGTAATAGGAAGCCTTAGAGAGGGAGTTATTCAGAATCTCATTAAAGCCAGCCCCCGTCAGTTGTTCACTGATTCGTCGTTGTAAGTCCACACTCATATCGGTAGGGCTCTTCACGCTAATCGTGCTCACTAGGCTAATCTTTTCGGGGTACTCATTGTAGCCATATATCCTAAGGATATCCTCTATCACATCAATATCGCGAGTGACATCAAAGCGATAACAAGGTACACTTAGCTCCAGTACTCCATCTTTATTCGATACCACCTTAATCTCAAGAGCCTCCAGTATCTCTAGCACTTTGCTCTCAGGGATATCAAGACCAGTGAGAGATTGCACCTTCTCCATCGTAAGGGTGATGGCATAAGGCTTGTGCTCTACAGCGTAGACGTCATACACCTTGCTCGTCACTCGACCACCCGTCTCCGCGATAATCAGCGATACCGCCCTCTGAAGGGCCTTAGACAACTGGTTAGGATCCAGCCCCCTTTCATATCTAAAAGAGGCATCGGTATTGAGACCAAATCTCCTAGCACTCTTACGGATAAAGGTTGGGTGGAACGTAGCTGCCTCCAAGAACATAGAGGTTGAGTCCATTGTCACACCCGATTCTTTTCCTCCCATCACCCCTGCCAAGCAAAGGGCTTCGTTATTATCAGCGATCACCAAGTCTTTAGTGGTGAGTGTCAAAGAAGTGCCATCCAGTAGCTCCAGCTCCTCGCCCTCCTTAGCTAGTCGCACCCGTACCTCATTGCCCTTAATCTTAGCAAGGTCAAAGGTGTGCAGAGGTTGTCCCAGCTCAAAAAGCACGTAGTTGGCGATGTCCACCACATTATTAATAGAGCGCTGACCAATAGTCTCTAGTGCCGCCTTAAGCCACTTTGGACTCTCTTTCACCTGCATATCCTCAATCACCACTCCCATATATCTCTGGCAAGCTTCCAAAGACTCTACCTGGAGGGCAATCGGCTCCTTGTCGCACGAGTTGATCGTAGGAAGATCTGGAAAATGAAGGGCTGTCTTGTAGCCATGCGTCTTAAGATAAGCATAGAGATCGCGAGCCACACCGTAGTGCGAAGTTGCATCCACCCTATTTGGCGTAATCTCTATCTCAATCACATGATCCGAAGAGACCTCGAAGTAGTCCGAGGCAAGTGTCCCAGGCTTCACACCATCCTCCAGTACCATAATCCCAGAGTGGTCACTGCCCACACCGATCTCCTCGGCCGAGCAAATCATACCTTCCGAGACTTCTCCACGGATCTTGCCCTTCTTGATTGTAAAGCTCTCGTCACCATTATATAAAGTAGTCCCGATCGTGGCTACCACCACGGTTTGTCCTGCCGCTATATTAGGAGCACCACAAACAATGTGCAAAGGCGATTCCCCACCAATATCCACTGTCGTAACGTGTAGGTGATCCGAATTTTGATGCTCAGCACAAGTCAACACCTTGCCGATAACTAGCCCCTTCAGACCACCCCTAATCGACTCTCTCTCCTCTACCGCTGCCACTTCTAGGCCTATAGAAGTGAGTATTTCAGCCGTTTCCTCAGGAGTGAGGTCAAAGTCTACATACTTCTTAAGCCAAGAGAATGATATATTCATATACTTTATATAACAATTAATTACTTCATCGCTAGGGTGTAGCGACCTCGTCAGCTTCACCCCACAAAAACTTTTGCAAAGGTAACAAAATAAGGTGTGATGATAAAACCCCGCTTGCGGAATCTAGGGCGAGAGGTTCTTCACGCAAAGAGATTAGAAGTGCTTACGATCAAGGATCTCCTTCATCACGATTCCCTCACGGATATGCTCACGGATATGGCTAGCCCTATAGCGAGTGGCACTCTCCTCTGCATCAGTCTCTATATCCTCAGTAGTCTCGAGCACTTTTTGCATTGGATGCCCACCTTCCACCGTTGGTAGCTTGATAGACTGATACTTCAAAGGGGGAGGAACAACAGCATTACTAGGACTATCAAAAGGGCTCTCAAAAATAGGCTCTTCTTGAGGAGAATACTCCTCCACGTATTCTTGTTCCTCCTCCCCGAGCTCAAGTTCAGCATGTCTTTCCATTTGCTCTTGATGCTCTTGAGCAACTTCATGAAGCACACTGCTTAATTTCTTTAAGACAAAGTAGCCGATGGCTAGCCATAAAAATAAAGAACCCATATCTATTTATTATCGTCGCACTTTGAGGTGTAATTGTTTTAGTATCTTTGCCATATATATAGCTTTTCAAAGTTAGTCATTTTACGGCTACTTACCAAAGACTAGAATGAATAAAATGATATACAATAATAATGACCAAGCCAAGCTCCTCTACTTAGAGACTTATGGGTGCCAGATGAATGTAGCTGACTCCGAAGTAGTCTACGCCATAATGGAGACCATCGGGTATGCTATGACAGAGGTACTTGAAGAAGCCGATGTAGTGCTCATCAATACCTGCTCCGTGCGTGATAATGCCGAGCAAAGAGTGCTCAACCGCCTCTCACAGATTGATGGCATACGCAAGAAACACAAGCCCAATATGATAATTGGTGTACTTGGTTGTATGGCAGAACGAGTAAAGGAACAGCTTATCGAGGAGCATCATGCCGACCTAGTGGTAGGACCAGATGCCTACCTAGAGCTCCCCAACCTAATCGGTGCAGTAGAATCCGGGGAAAAGGCAATAAATGTAGAGCTCTCTACCGATGAGACCTACAAAGACGTCATTCCCCTCAAGCTAGATGGCGTACATATCTCGGGCTTTATCTCAATCATGCGAGGCTGCAATAAATTCTGTAGTTACTGCATCGTTCCCTACACTCGTGGAAGAGAAAGAAGCAGAGAGGTAGAGAGTATCCTCAATGAACTAGAGGAGATGAAGCAATTGGGGTATCGAGAAGTAACTCTGCTCGGTCAGACCGTCAACTCCTACCGATACACAGCACCCGATGGTGAAGTTTATGATTTCCCTAGGCTACTCGAGATACTCGCCACCACAGCCCCCAATATCCGTATCCGCTTCACCTCACCGCACCCCAAGGATATGACTGATGAGACCATCCAGATGATGGCTAAGTACCCCAACATCTGCAAGCACATACATCTACCACTTCAAAGTGGTAGCAATAAAGTGCTCAAGCATATGCGGCGAGGATATACTCGTGAGTGGTATCTTGATCGTGTGGCAAAAATACGAGATCTGATTCCAGACTGTGGCATCTCTACAGATATTTTCTGTGGTTTTCACGGCGAGGGTGAGGATGAGTTTGAGGAGACACTGAGCATTATGAGAGAAGTGCGGTTTGATTCTGCCTTCCTCTTCAAATACTCCGAGCGTCCTGGCACCTACGCAGCGAAAAAGCTAGAGGATGAAGTACCAGAGGAGGTAAAGTTGAAGAGACTACAAACGATGATCGACCTCCAGCAAGAGATTCAAGCCGAGAGTAATACAAAGGATATTGGAAAGGAGTTTGTAGTGCTGATCGAGGGCTTTTCAAAGAAGAGCCGAGACCAGTATTACGGGCGTACCCAACAGAATAAGGTAGTGGTATTTGATAAAGAGAATAGCCACATTGGCGACTTTGTAAGAGTCGCCGTTGATGAGGTCTCCAGTGCCACTCTCTTGGGTCATATAGTTGAAGATCAAAGTGCGTTAATTTAGAGTCATTACACCTATATACTATTGATTTATGAACACCATTAAGTACAAAAAAGTGATCCTCGTCACAGGAGGTGCAGGCTTTATCGGCTCCAATTTCCTCCTCACTCTTGTCCCAGAGTATCCCGAGCACCTATTCGTCAATGTAGATGCCCTCACCTACGCAGGCAATCTTGCCAATCTCAAAGAGGTAGAGCAGTGCCCCAACTACCGATTCGAGAAGGCCGACATCTCCGACCTCCAGCAGGTCCAAGCGCTTTTCAAGAAGTACCCCGTCACCCATGTCGTCAATTTCGCCGCCGAGAGCCACGTCGATCGCAGTATCAGCGGACCGCTCCCCTTTGTACATACCAACGTACTCGGGACTGTCAACCTACTACAGTGTGCATACGAAGCGTGGAAAGACGACTTCTCAGGCAAGCTCTTTTACCAAGTTAGCACTGACGAGGTCTACGGCTCCCTCCACACCGAGGATCCTGCATTTACTGAGCTCCACAGCTATGACCCTCACTCCCCTTACTCCGCTAGCAAAGCGAGTGCCGACCACTTCGTCCGAGCTTACCACGATACCTTCGGACTGCCTACCGTGATCAGCAATTGTAGCAATAATTACGGCCCTTGGCAGTTCCCCGAAAAGCTCATCCCACTCGTCATCTCCAATATCCTACACCAACGACCCATCCCCATCTACGGCGATGGCAAGCAGGTACGTGATTGGCTATACGTCATAGACCACGTCCGCGCTATAGAGCAGATCATCAAGGCAAGAAAGGTGGGAGAGACCTACAATATCGGAGGGCATAACGAGCTGCAAAATATTGAGCTCGTGAAGCTGCTTATCACCTCCGTAGACCGTCTCCTCGGCCACCCAGAGGGGCACTCCCTGCCACTTATACATTATGTCAAGGACCGACCAGGGCACGACACCCGCTACGCCATCGACGCTCGAAAAATTCATAGAGAGCTCGATTGGCATCCCACAGTCACTGTCCAAGAAGGCCTCCAAAAGACGGTCTGCTGGTACCTCAATAATCAGGAGTGGCTACAGTATACCACCTCGGGTGACTACCAAATGTACTACACTGAGCAGTACCATAATAGGTAAGTCGCAGGCACCATACTACTCATCCCTAAGACCCTATCTTCGCAAGAGGCGGAGGTGGGGTCTTTGCATTTGCTGAGCTCGGGTCTTCGCCTTCGTGAACAGTCTCAAGGATACTGTCCCAAAAAAGTGTGTAAGCCGCAATA
>NZ_HF988811.1:0-5131 GCF_000435035.1 Porphyromonas sp. CAG:1061
TTAAGTCTGTAAAGGTTGCTTATTTCTTCAGCTCTAGAGCTTGGAGAAGCTTCATAGCTTCTGGCAGGCTGGCTGAGTTGGGGTACTTATCGACAACGGCTTGATAGCTAGCCTTGGCATTGGCAGTCTGCCCTAGTGCCTCATAGGCAATACCTGCTTTGATGAGGTAGATAGGGGATAGCAAACCGTTATCGGCCTTCTTTGCGGCCTCCTCGAAGTACTTAATGCCCTCGGCGGTCTTATCAAGATTGACGTAGCAATCACCGATCAAGCCGTAAAGGCTAGGATTGGCCATGGAGTCCTTGCTCTTGAACTTCTTGAGGTGGTTGATTGCCTCATCGTACTGGCCTAGATTGTATAGGCAGATACCGGCATAAGCCTCTGCGAGGTTGGCACTCGTGGTACCACCATACTGATCGATCACCTCTAGGAAGCCTAGTACATCGGCACCATTTCCATTGAGTGCTATCTCGAATGAGTCGCGATCAAAGTACTGCTCTGCCTTGTAGATGGCCTCTTGTGCTTTGCTAGCTCGGGGAGCCTTGTAGAGATTCTTGTAGGCAATGATACCGCCAATCACAGCGAGTAGCACTACTACTGCTATGATCAGGGTGTTGCGATTCTTGCGGATAAATTCGTCCGACTTATTGATCACCTCAATGGCACCCTCTTCAATCTTTTCAGTGGCATCAGGCCTATCTTGCTTCTTATTGCTCATATCTTATTCTGTATAACTTGGTTAGAAACCCTAAAGATTGTGCAAATCTACATAATTATTAAGAATTGACCAATAATCGGGTGGTTATTCATTAATTACTCGGGTACCGATGGGCAGTCCCTCTACTAGGAGCTTGGTGAGATTGCCAGGTGTATCCATATCGAAGACCACGATGGGCTGATTATTCTCCATACACATAGTGGTGGCGGTAAGGTCCATCACCTTGAGGTGGCGGAGGAGAATCTCTTGATAGGTGATCTCCTCAAAGCGTGTGGCGGTAGGGTCTTTCTCGGGGTCGGCGGTGTAGATGCCATCAACGCGGGTGCCCTTGAGCATCGCATCGGTCTCGAGTTCTATCGCACGAAGTGAGGAGCCGGTATCGGTGGTAAAGTAAGGATTCCCGGTACCGCCTGAGCAGATGGCTACCTTGCCACTCTCTAGTGCCTCAATAGCATCCCACTTATTATAGTGCTTGCCGATGGGGCTCATAGGGGTGGCGGTGAAGACTACATTCTTCTGCCCCTCAGCCTCTAGGGCGGAGCTAAGAGCTAGGCTATTAATGACGGTAGCCAACATACCCATCTGGTCGCCTTTGACGCGGTCAAACCCTTTGGTGGCACCGCTCAGGCCCCTAAAGATGTTGCCACCACCGATCACGATGGCTACCTGCACCCCACTCTGCACCACTTTGGTGATCTCACTTGCATACTCCTGTAGGCGAACTGGATCAATGCCGTAGCCCTGTGCCCCTTGGAGCGACTCGCCACTCAGCTTGAGTAGCACTCTTCTGTATCTCTTCATCTTTTTCACTTTTATCTAGCTGTGATTATCTGCCACAAAATTAATCATTATTTCAGAAACTCCCTCCCCTCTTGCCTCTGCGTTGCTTAACTTGACTGAACATCCATTAGGAGCTTAATTAACAACAACTATGAAAATAGTTTAACACTTAGTGTCAAACATTATGATTATCTTTGCCAAAGAATAGATATATCTAACGTTTTTAATCCACCTTGTTGGATGATTATAGAATTTGATAATAGTACTATACGCAAAACCTGCTCTTCTGTGGCTAATGCCGTAAAGGCCCATGGTAAGATACGAGCCGACAAGTTGTTTTTAAGACTAGCACAGATTAAAGCGGCCAATACGGAGGATGAGTTTAAATATTTGCCTGGACGTTTTCATCAACTCAAGGGGAGTAGGATTGGTCAGTGGAGTTGTAGCCTTGATGGAAATTGGCGCCTCATCTTTAGAGTTGAGCTTCGAGATGATGGTAGCTACGCAGTAATTATTGAAGTAATTGATTATCATTAATTGATATTATGGCAACGAATAAAAGAGAATATATAGCTCCAGTAGCAATTCACCCTGGAGTAATGCTTTCCGAATGGCTTGAGGAGCGTGAGATGACGGGGAGAGAATTTGCTCTTCGTTCGGGGAAGCCAGAAAAAACAATCAGTAAGATACTAAATGGTAAGTCTAGGATCACCGATGATACAGCAGAAAGTTTCTCTATCGTCACAGGCATACCATCCAATTATTTACTGAGATTTCAAGCTGAGTATGATGTGGCTATAGCTAGACAAAGCAATGTAAATCCCATGGAAAATCTATGGGATACATTTGGGTGCCTATTTCCATATTCAGAGATGTGTAAAGCGGGTTGGATTGACAAGAAGGAGACAAAGGTTGAGAAAATGTATTGCTTGCTCTCCTTTTTTGGACTTACTACTCATGAAGCATTTGAAATGACCTATTCACACCAAATGTTTGGAGTATCGTTCCGACAAGTTGGGCGGTCTAAAAGAACAGAATTTGGTGTTGCTGCTTGGGTACGGCAGGGGCAGATAATTGCCGACATGATGAGTACCGAAAGAGAGTTTTCTGTAGCTAAAGCGATGGGGGAGATTGATAACTTCAAGTCGGCACTAATGGCTCACGATCTGCCACTTCTTATTAGCCTATGCAGCAATGTAGGTATCAAACTTGTTTTCGTAGAAAATATCCCTAAGGCCTCAACAAGTGGAGCTGCCTACTGGCAGGGAAGGACACCTATTATTCAGCTGTCTGGAAAGGGGAGAAGCCTTGACAAACTAGCCTTTAATTTCTTTCATGAGTTGGGTCACATTATCTACAAGCATGCCAAGAAAGGATTCTTGCTAGACGATATGGAGGAGGACTCTATAGAAAAGCATGAGATGGAAGCTAATGAGTTTGCAAGCAACCACTTGTACAAAGGGCTTAAGGAGTTCTCAACAAAGCCGACTTTGCAAGAAATCAAGGAGGAGGGAAGGCGTCTGGGTCTATCACCATGCGTCGTCCTTGGGCATCTCACCCATAGCGGGTTAATTACCTATCCAGAGGCGAATACGAGATACAAGTCTCTCCAGTGCCCTCTAGAAATAGACTTTAAGAAGCTGCTGCCGAAAAATCCTTATTTATAAGGGTCAGTTCCACGTTTGCAGAGGAGAGGAAGTATAAATATTGGGGTGAGATTATTGTAAATCATCAAAATAGTGTACCTTTGCAACGTCAAACTTAAAGGATTAAGTTGAACACATTTATTAATGAAAGAAGAAAGATGAAAAAGATTAGTTTACTACTTGTAGCAACTGCTACATTATTCCTTGCCTCTTGCTCTAGCAAGGAGTCTAAGACAACCGAGCAAGAAGAGGCTACTCAAACCGAGGTGACCGAAGAGGTAGCTACACCTGCATACGTAGGCACTTACGAGGGAACCCTCCCTGCAGCCGACGCAGCTGGCTTTAAGACTACCCTTACTATCAATGCGGATATGACTTACCAACTTACTCAGGTAGCTGAAGGTGGTAAGGAGGAGAACAAGACTGAGGAGAGCGGTACTTACAATCTCCTCGAGAATGACGTACTTGAGCTGATCACTCCTTCTACTGGTGCTAAGACCTACTACAAGGTGCTTGATAACTCTGTAGCACTCGTATCGGATGCTACCGGCACTCTTGCTGAGGGCGAGCTTGCTGATAAGTATATCCTTAATAAGGTAGTTCTATAATCAGTAGCTATTTACCAGACAAATAGAGAGTGGGCTAGATACCAGTTGGTGTCTAGCCCACTCTCTTTATCTCTCCAACTACTCGTATTATTTAGATGAGCTGCTCCCACTCGGACATTGCCTTTTGGAGGGCTTTGGAGGTGGTATCGTAGTCGGTGAGGAGCTGGGGTGTAGATTGATGCGATAGTTGCTCCTCAATAGAGGCGAGTTGCTCCTCGAGCTGGGTGATGGTTGCCTCAATCCGCTCCAACTGTTGCTGCTGGCGTCGCTCCTCTCTCTGCTGTGCCTTTTGCTGTTCGTAATCAAGGCGCCCCTCACTCTTTTCGAGGGGTTGATTGCTCTGAGTAGGGGCTTCTTCGCCTACGGCATTGGCTTGTATCTTGCGGATATACTCCTGCATTCCGCCGAGGTGATTGACCACTCCGCCCTCCTTAAATTCAAAGACCTTATCCACCAGACCATCAAGGAAGTCTCGGTCGTGGCTAACGATCAGCACCGTGCCATCGTAGTTTTGGATCGCCTCCTTGAGCACCGCCTTACTAGAGAGGTCGAGGTGATTAGTCGGCTCATCAAGGATGAGGAAGTTAGAAGGGCTAAGCAGCAGACGGATCATCGCCAGTCGGCTTCGCTCTCCTCCGCTCAGCACCTCCACCTTCTTCTCAGAAATCTCTCCGCCAAACATAAAGGCACCGAGGATATTATTGATCTGTAGTCGGATGTCCCCTACTGCCACTCGGTCGATGGTCTCGTGGATCGTAAGATGAGGATCAAGCAGGGAGGCTTGGTTCTGTGCGAAGTAAGCGGTCTCCACCTGATGCCCCAGCTTCAGCTCCCCTTCGTGTGGTATCTCGCCCATCACCGCCCGCACAAAGGTGGTCTTGCCACTTCCATTCTTTCCCACAAGTGCGATCTTATCGCCCCGCTCTATGGTGAGGTCGATATCATGTAGCACTCTGTGAGTACCGTAAGCGACCGATAGCTCCTTGGTGATCAAAGGGTAAGCGCCACTCGTCACCGCCATAGGGAAGCGGAAGTGTATCGTACGGTGGTCGAGCTCCTCCACCTCAATTCGCTCCACCTTCTCTAGCTGCTTGATGCGCGACTGCACTTGTACCGCCTTGGTGGCTTTGTAGCGAAAACGCTCAATAAACTCCTCGGTATCCTTGATCATCTTCTGCTGATTTTCATAGGCACGTAGCTGCTGTTGGTACCGCTCCTCTCGTAGCTCTTCGTAGTGCGAGAAGTTGGTCTTGTAGTCGTACGCTTTCCCGAGGGAGAGTTCCACAGTGCGGGTGGTGGTATTATCCAGAAAGCGGCGGTCGTGGCTCACCATAATCACCGCTGCACTACTTCGCTTGAGAAACTCCTCCAGCCAGACG
>NZ_HF988812.1:0-2791 GCF_000435035.1 Porphyromonas sp. CAG:1061
GCAAGAGCATACACAGATACTCAATGGCAAAGGTAGAGTTTTTTTGCGATACTCTGACCAAAACATGGATAAAAACAAAGGAAGACCTCCATCATTACCGATGAAGGTTTCTGTTGACATAGTTCTCACTCAGTATTCTGTTTATGTCTGAGAGCCGATAGAGGATTTTCCCTGCGATTTGGGTGTAAGGGATAATGTTTTTGTCCCGATAGTCTTGCAGGGTGCAAGGGGAAAGGAACAGTCTCATCTATACACAGGTCTTCGGCACTTCGTGCCTTGACCTGTGCCTATTTAGCAAGGACCTCTGCCGAGGTCCTTGCTCATAGACACCCCACTAAAAACTATATGGTAAGAACCTTCTAATGCGTAACGCCTGTCACCAGGGTCTATTCAATAATTACTTAGATTACTTTACAAGGGTCAGCTCATTGATCAAGTAGTCGGCCTTACCCCAGTGCTGGATAGCCCAAAGCACATAGCGGATATCTACGCTAATGGTCCGCTGAAGATTTGGCTCAAACTCAATGTCGCCACTCATCGCCTCCCAGTTGCCGTCGAAAGCTAGGCCAATGACATTGCCTTCGCCATCAAAGACAGGGCTACCAGAGTTACCACCAGTGATATCATTATTGCTGATAAAGCAGAGGTGTAGATGACCATCCTTGGCGGCATACTCACCAAACTCCTTATTACGCATCATATCAAGGATCTCTGGCTGCACTGCAAACTCGGTGCTCTCAGGATCTTGCTTCTCCAATACCCCTTCCTCAGTAGTATAGTAGTCGTAGTAAGCACCATCATAAGGGCGATAGCCACCCACCGAACCATAGCTGAGACGCATGGTGAAATTGGCATCACTAGGTAGGTACTCATCACTCATCTCCTGCAGGCCAGCCATAAAGAGGCGACGCCCCTTGGCATACTGATATTGATAGTTATTGATCTCGCCATATAGCTTCATCAATGCATCTCTGTAGCTATTGCTGATCACCACAGCAGGGTCGGTATCGTGTGCCTTGGCAAATAGCTCATAATTCTTGAGTGCCTCTACCATACGATCCTTGTGGAGCACTACAGAATTGTCGTAAACATACTGTGCATAAGCCTCATAATCGCCACCAAACTTACTCTTGATCTCGCTAAAGATGCTAGGCAAGTACTCAGGAGCCACCTGCTCCTTGGTTACCCTGAGCATGGCTGGAAGAGTAGCTCTACCTACCTTGGTACTGAAGTCCTTGTAGAGGGCATCGGCATCAAACTCTGCCATATCGGGCGAAGGCATCGCCACGAAGGAGCGGAACTCGGTACCACTCATCGCTTCAGAAAGGATGGTGAAATTGTAGAAGAGCTTGCCCATTGCCTCGAGTGGTATACGCAGGCTATCCAATACCCCAGCGTACTTGGCTGTACGAGCAGCATCGGCTGCTACCCACTCGCTGAACTGACGCTCTATCTGACGCTTATTCTCTACCACATTGAGGCGACGGAGCCCCTTATTCATACCGATTGAATTCTTCCAATAGTTGGAGCTGCCGGCATACTTGCTAGCATACTGAATGCGGATGGCTTGCTCAGCATTCATGTGCTTCATCCAAATCTCCTGCTTAATACCACGCACGAGGATACGAGGTTCGTTTTCATTCACGATACGATTCTCTACACCCCATGAGCTGAGGTAGCGGTCGGTACTTCCTGGGAAGCCAATGGTCATAGCATAGTCGCCCTCCTCGATACCACGGATCGATACCTTGGCAAAGTGACGAGGTTGGTAGGGCTTATTATCGGCTGAGTAGTCAGCTGGCTTATTATTCTTATCGGCATAGACACGGAATACCGAGAAGTCGTTGGTATGGCGTGGCCACATCCAGTTGTCGGTATCGGCACCAAACTTACCCATAGATGTAGGTGGAGCGAATACCATACGGACGTCGGTGAAGACGTCGTAGACCACTAGGTAAAACTTATTATTCTCGTAGAATGAGTAGATATCGGCATCGGTGTGAGGGTCATCGGCATACTTGGCTACCAAAAGACTACTTGCCATTTGAATCGCCTGAATACGAGCCATCTCATCAGTCATATTTTCGGTACCTTCGGTCACTTGGTCGGTCACATCCACAAACTCTCTGAGGTACTTCACCTCTAGCCCCTCAATAGGAAGCTCCTCCGCCATATTGTGTGCTACAAAACCATCTCTCAGGTAGTCGTGCTCCACACTACTCTGGCTCTGGATAGAGCGGTAACCACAGTGGTGGTTGGTAAAGAGTAGTCCTTGATTGGATACCGTGATAGAGGTACAGCCGTTATCAAAGATCGCCACAGCACTAGAGAGGCTATTGCCATCGGCGCTGAATAGCTCCTCGGGAGAAAGCTTCAGTCCGAGCTCACGCATGCGATCCATATTCTCCTGCTTGATCGAATTGATCAAGTACATTCCCTTATCTGCCTTTGCCATTGGGGCAAGAAGGAGTAAGAGACCCATCGCTAGGGATAGTCGTAGTTGTTTCATCGTTAGTCAATAAAAAAATGTGATATTTATCTTGTACCACAAAGCTAACTATTTTCAGCGAGGTACCACACATTTTTACTTGTGGTATTATCGGACAAGTCGGACAGGTCAGACAAGTCGGAGTTCAAAAGGGCACCAATGGAGCACCCGAGAGGGTGCGTCCGACCTGTCTGACCTGTCCGACTTGTCCGATAAGATCCTAAAAGAAAACCTGAATAACTGCCACTTCAAAACCAAGTGGTAGCGGAGCAAAAATTGAGATGCAACTAAGCAATTGCCGAG
>NZ_HF988813.1:0-15038 GCF_000435035.1 Porphyromonas sp. CAG:1061
GCCCATCTGCTTTTGTGTACCATAGATCCTCGCAAATTTACAATCTAATATAGTAAACAAAAAAAGAAATGGAACAACCCAACACAATTTCTCCAGCAATTGAGGCACGCATCCATGCGGTTGTAAAAGCTCATAATTGGAGCCTTTGCAGAGGAAAAAAATCAAATAGCAAGGCGATTTTCCAAGCTAGACAAGACGAAAATCAGCAAAAAGTCAATCTAAAACGTCTAAACTAAAATGTGCAACAGTCGCAAAAATTATTTCATACTAATTAAGGTTGTTATAACCTTGATTCTAGCATATTCTGCATTTATGATACTGTTCATGTCGATTTTTGACTTACTCTCTATGTCGACATCTGTGAGTTTAATAAGCTTCATTATCGAACAGATTATTCCTAATATTTCAGCTGTAATTGCACTTATTTTTCTTATTAGGCATCTTTGGACTACAGATAAGAACTCTAATCCTTCTGAAAAAAATCCTATTGAAAGGAACAATCACTAATGATGACCACAGACATAAAGACAGCACAGTCGGAGAGCGCAAGCTAATATGGAACGAGGAAAACCGTCTGCTGGCAGAGGAGGACAACGTTTTCGTCTCTAGAGACTGTTGCACGAAGGCGATCAAAACCCACTACCTCTTGTGGGTTGGACAACCCTATCTCTAGGTCTGACCCCTCAGCCGGGGTCAAGGAGGTGGTGAATATGCTCTTGCACACAGGTCGTTCGGGGCTAACGCCCCTCCGACCTGTGCCTATTTAAGAGGGACCTCTGCCGAGGTCCTTACCCCATTATCCTCAACAACTTGTATATGATCATTCGCATAACAGTAATGCGTAACCCCTGGATTTTCGGCTTACGTCCAAACAGAATATTGAAAATCTTTGTACCTTTGAGATTGATTCAAGAGGAGAGGTGTAATTCCTTACCGGTGGTATAGTCCACAACTCCCTAGCGGGACTGATATGGTGAAATTCCATAACCGACGGTGATAGTCCGGATGGTATTCGAATCAAGATGCCGCTGACCTATTTGAGGCTTCGGCTCTACAGTGTTGGCCCATCTGCTTTTGTGTACCATAGATCCTCGTCAATTTATAATCTAATAGTAACACAAAAAGAAATGGAACAAACCAACACAATTTCTCCAGCAATTGAGGCACGCATCCAAGCGGCCGTAAAAGCTCTTAGGGATGGCCGGGGCATCCTCCTCGTAGATGATGAAAATAGGGAGAATGAGGGCGACATCATCTTTTCCACTGAGCGGCTTACGCCACAAAGCATTGCACTGATGATCCGCGAGTGCAGCGGTATCATCTGCCTATGCCTAAAGCCTAAGAAGTGCCAAGAGCTCAACCTGCCTCAGATGGTACAGCACAACACATGCGTCAACAACACCGCTTTCACCATCTCAATAGAGGCGAAGGAGGGGGTGACGACAGGGGTATCGGCAAAAGATCGCTACGTGACGATCACAACGGCAACACGAGAAGGAGCAAGGCCTGAAGACTTGGTACACCCAGGGCATGTATTCCCGCTTCGTGCAAGGGAGGGTGGCGTACTAGAGCGCCGAGGACACACGGAGGGGAGTATAGATATCGTCTCTATCGCCGGCCTAGGCGAGACGGCGGTGCTCTGTGAACTAACTAATGAGGATGGTACTATGGCACGCCTACCAGAGATCAAGAAGTTTGGCGCAGCACACAATATGCCGGTGCTCACAATCGAAGATATCGTAGCCTACCGCAAGCACCACCAACGCTAAACCAAACGTTTCGTACCAAGTGGAGAATGTTGCACGAAGGATGAGATGCAACAGTCTCAAGGCCGTCTGAGGCGACTTTGTTACGTCGGTCCAGATGTCTATCTGGTGTTATAGCTAAAAAAATACCCTGCGATAGCATAAGCCATCACAGGGTATTCTATCTATTTATTATTGTATTAGTCTGGGATCACAACTCCTGACTTAGGACCTTTGGTGGTCTCGAGTAGGCGCTGGGATTCGATATCAGCTTTGGAAGCTACCACGATCTTCTCGTACTCACGCAACCCAGTACCAGCAGGGATCAGGTGACCGCAGATTACGTTCTCCTTTAGAGCCTCTAGCTTATCAATCTTACCCTCAATAGCAGCGTTATTCAGCACCTTAGGTGTCTCCTGGAAGGAGGCGGCAGACATAAAGCTCTTGGTCTGAAGAGCAGCACGAGTAATACCCTGAAGTACCTGCTTAGTAGTTGCAGGAAGGGCATCGCGTACCTCCATCACCTTCTTATCGTTACGGCGTAGCAAGCTATTCTCCTCACGTAGGTGACGAGCGGTAATGATCTGACCTTCGAAGTAAGTAGTAGACTCGCCTGGATCGGTGATCACCTTCTTACCCCAGAGACGATTATTCTCGTCCTGAACGTCGATCTTATCCACCAACTGCTGCTCGAGGAACTTGGTATCTCCAGCATCAATGATCTCTACCTTACGCATCATCTGACGTACAATCACCTCAAAGTGCTTGTCGTTGATCGACACACCTTGCTTACGGTAGACGTCTTGTACTCCATTCACGATGTAGTTTTGCACCGCATTTGGTCCTAATATCTCTAGGATATCGGTTGGAGAAACAGCTCCATCTGATAGTGGTTCGCCAGCACGTACGAAGTCATTCTCCTGCACCAGCAATTGGCGGGTCTGGCTCACTAGATACTTGCGCTCCTCGCCAGTACTACTCGTCACTATCACTTCGCGATTACCACGACGCACCTTTCCAAGTGTGATCTCACCATCGATCTCTGCAACCACAGCTGGGTTAGATGGGTTACGTGCCTCGAAGAGCTCTGTTACACGTGGTAGACCACCTGTGATATCGCCCGACTTCACTACGGTACGTGGGATCTTAACCAGTACATCACCGGCCTTTACCTTCTGACCCTGTTGGTTATTGAGGTGGGCACCCACTGGGAGGTTATAAGTCTTGATCACCTCGCCATCTTTGCCAATAATTGACATTGCTGGCGATAGCTTCTTATCCTTACTCTCAATGATGATCCTATCGGTATGGCCAGCAGCGATATTGGTATCAGACTGTACACGGAAGGTACTACCCTCTACCACATCCTCATACTGTAGCTTACCGCTCACCTCAGCAACAATCACCGCATTGAATGGGTCGGTCTCAAAGATGATATCATCTGCCTTCACCTCGGCACCTGGCTCTATAAAGAGTTTTGCACCATAAGGTATATTCTCATTGATAAGCGTCATATGAGTGTGAGGGTCTACAATATGCATCTCGGCCTGACGTCCGACCACCACTTTGAATGGCTTACCCTCTTCATCCTTGGCATCTACCGTACGAAGCTCCTCGATCTCAAGGATACCATCGTACTTAGCCTTGATGAGTCGCTCAATAGTATCGGTACTTGCCACACCACCGGCGTGGAAGGTACGAAGTGTAAGCTGTGTACCTGGCTCTCCGATAGACTGAGCAGCTACCACACCAACTACCTCACCCTTGTGTACCAAGTGGTTGTGGGCCAAGTTGCGTCCATAGCACTTAGCACAAACTCCTTGCTTTGCTTCACAAGTGAGCACAGAGCGGATCTCCACCTCTGTAATTGGCGACTCTTGTATCTTAGAAGCCTTAGCCTCATCAATCTCTTCACCAGCAGCGACAATCAGCTCACCTGAAATTGGGTGTACTACATCGTGTACTGACACACGACCAAGGATACGCTCATAGAGCGATGCTACTACACTAGAACCCTCCTTGATCTCACGACGCACAATACCACGTAGGGTACCGCAATCCTCTTCGGTGATAATCACATCTTGAGAAACGTCGACGAGACGACGAGTGAGGTATCCAGCATCGGCCGTCTTAAGTGCCGTATCCGAAAGACCCTTACGAGCACCGTGGGTAGAGATAAAGTACTCTAGCACTGAAAGTCCCTCCTTAAAGTTGGAGAGGATAGGGTTCTCCATCGTCTGAGCGCCCTCACCACTTCTCTGTGGCTTAGCCATCAGACCACGAATACCACTCAGCTGCTGAATCTGGTTGGCCGAACCACGGGCTCCGGAGTCCATCATCATAAAGATAGAGTTGAAGCCTTGGTCGTCCTCCTTCAGCTCCTTCATCAGGATAGCAGAGAGGTTATTATTCACATTGGTCCAAACGTCGATGATCTGGTTATAACGCTCATTATTGGTAATATTACCCATATTGAAGTCGTCCATAATCTCTGCCACCTCGTCATAACCCTCTTGGATGAGCTCTTCCTTTTGCTCAGGAATGATTACATCAGAAAGGTTGAATGAAAGACCACCCTTAAAGGCCATATAGTACCCGAGGTCTTTGATATCATCGAGGAATTGTGAAGTACGTGAGATACCACAATACTTGATCACCTCACCGATCAGTGTACGAAGACTCTTCTTGCCAATCAAGTCATTGATATACCCAATCTCTTCAGGCACCTTAGAGTTGAAGAGCAGACGACCATACGAGGTCTCAATCATATGCTTAAATGGCTTGCGCTCCTCATCAAGGTCATCCACCACCACTTGAATCTTGGCATGGATGTCGATTTTGCCATTATTATAGGCAATTCGTGCCTCCTCTGGAGAGTAGAACTTATAGCCCTCACCTTTTACTCCGTCACGAAGTTTGGTGATATAGTATAGTCCCAGCACCATATCCTGCGAAGGAACTGTAATAGGAGTACCATTGGCAGGGTTCAATATATTGTGTGAGGCAAGCATCAAGAACTGTGCCTCTAGGATTGCATCATTAGAGAGTGGCAAGTGAACGGCCATCTGGTCACCATCGAAGTCGGCGTTAAATGCGGTACAAGCTAGTGGGTGCAGACGAATGGCTTTACCCTCGATTAGCTTTGGCTGGAAAGCCTGAATACCTAGACGGTGAAGTGTAGGAGCACGGTTGAGTAGCACTGGGTGCCCCTTCACGACATTCTCCAAGATATCCCAGATCACTGGCTCACGACGGTCTACAATACGGCGCGCACTCTTCACGGTCTTCACGATACCGCGCTCAATCAGCTTGCGGATCACAAATGGCTTGTAGAGCTCTGCCGCCATATCTTGTGGCAATCCACACTCATGCATCTTGAGACTAGGACCCACCACAATCACCGAACGAGCAGAGTAGTCGACACGCTTACCAAGTAGGTTCTGACGGAAACGACCCTGCTTACCCTTAAGACTATCGGTAAGTGACTTGAGCGGACGATTGGAGTCGCTCTTCACTGCACCCGACTTACCAGAGTTGTCGAATAGGCTATCTACCGCCTCCTGAAGCATACGCTTCTCATTGCGGAGGATCACCTGAGGTGCCCTTGTCTCAATCAGACGACGCAGACGATTGTTACGAATAATCACTCTACGATAGAGCTCATTGAGGTCGGAGGTAGCAAAACGACCACCATCCAATGGCACCAACGGACGTAGATCTGGTGGGATAACAGGGATCACCCTCATCACCATCCACTCAGGGCGAGTGTAGCCGTGGCTAGCACGGAAACTCTCTACCACCTGCAGGCGCTTAAGAGCCTCCTTTTTGCGCTGCTGAGAAGTCTCCTTAGCGGCTCTAGCACGAAGGTTGTACGAGAGCTCATCTAGATTAACTCTAGAGAGCAGTGCCTCTACAGCCACCGCACCAATTTCTGCGAAAAACTTATTGTGGTCCTCATCAGACAACTCTTTATTCTCCTGAGGGAGGCTAGCCATACGGTCTAGGTACTCCTCCTCAGTTAGTAGGTCGCCCACCTCCAAGTCTTCGTAAGGACCTGGCTGAACCACTACATAGCTCTCGTAGTATATAATCTTCTCCAGTTTCTTTGCTGGGATTCCTAAAAGATAAGCGATCTTATTGGGCACGGAGCGGAAAAACCAGATGTGTACTACTGGCACCTCCAGCTTGATATGCCCCATTCGCTCACGGCGCACCTTCTTCTCCGTTACCTCTACCTGGCAACGGTCACAAACTACACCCTTGTAGCGGACACGCTTGTACTTACCACAGTGACACTCGTAATCCTTAACCGGTCCGAAAATACGCTCGCAAAATAGACCATCCCGCTCTGGTTTGTAAGTACGATAGTTGATGGTCTCGGGCTTAGTAACTTCACCGTGTGAATTCTCGAATATCTCCTCAGGAGAGGCGATACCGATACGGATTTGATTGAAGTTGGACTTTATCTTTGTATCTCTTATGAAAGCCATATTTATATATCAAAAGGGCTGTGATGTAATCATTGGAGTTCGAAGCTTAGGCCTAGACCCTTAAGCTCGTTGAGCAGTACATTGAGTGACTCAGGAATACCTGGAGTAGGCATTGGCGAGCCTTTGACGATTGCTTCGTAAGCCTTTGAGCGGCCTACCACATCGTCACTCTTGATCGTGAGCATCTCCTGTAGCACATGAGCGGCACCATAGGCCTCCAGTGCCCACACCTCCATCTCTCCGAAGCGCTGGCCACCGAATTGAGCCTTACCACCAAGAGGTTGTTGGGTAATCAGAGAGTAAGGGCCGATAGAGCGCGCGTGCATCTTATCATCGACCATGTGACCTAGCTTCAAGAAGTAGGTAACTCCCACAGTAGCTGGTTGGTCGAAGCGCTCGCCAGTCTCTCCATCATAGAGATAGGTACGTCCATTGCGTGGAATCCTAGCCTTGTCTGTCCACTTATTGAGATCGTCGAGGGTAGCGCCATCGAAGATAGGAGTAGCAAACTTAACCCCTAGCTTTCTACCAGCATACCCAAGTACCGCCTCAAAGATCTGACCAAGGTTCATACGCGAAGGTACACCTAGTGGGTTGAGACAAAGGTCTACAGGAGTACCATCCTCCAAGAATGGCATATCCTCTACACGTACCACCTTAGAGACAATACCCTTATTACCGTGGCGTCCTGCCATCTTATCACCGACCTGGATCTTACGCTTCTTGGCGATAAGCACCTTGGCATTCTGCATGATACCGTTAGGCAATTCGTCACCTAGGGTAGCATCAAACTGCTTACGGCGATAGTCACTCTCTATCTTCTTCACCTTCTTGATATAATTACCAAGAAGCTGACTGATCAGGTTATTAGTGTGCTCATCATCGGTCCATCCAGAGAATACGATCTCTTCATAATTGAGCTGGTCGAGGATCGTATTATTGTACTTAACTCCCTCTGCGACCACTGTAGCACCCATATAGTCAACAATGCCCTTAGAGAGTTTTCGAGAGGTGAGCTTAGAGAGCTTAGCCAGCATATTCTTGCGTAGCTCCTCCTTCTCTTGTGCTTCACTCTCCTCCAACTGCTGTTTCATCTCGCGCGTTGCCTTGCGACTATTCTGTCCCTTAGGCACCTTAGAGAAAAGATAGGTCTTGTACACCACGCCACTCAGTGATGGATTGGCCTTTAGTGAAGCATCCTTCACATCGCCAGCCTTCTCACCGAAGATGGCATGCAATAGCTTCTCCTCTGGCGTTGGGTCACTCTCTCCCTTAGGAGTAATCTTACCCACAAGGATATCTCCTGGATGTACTCTTGCACCTACACGTATGATTCCACGCTCATCAAGATCCTTGGTAGCATCTTCGCTCACGTTAGGGATATCACTAGTGAGCTCCTCCATACCACGCTTCGTCTCACGTACTTCAAGATTGTACTCATCCACATGAACAGAGGTAAAGAAGTCTTCACGCACCATACGCTCACTAAGCACGATAGCGTCCTCATAGTTGTACCCCTTCCAAGGCATGTAAGCTACCGTCACATTACGACCAAGTGCCAGCTCCCCATTCTGGGTAGAATATCCCTCGGTAAGGATCTGATCCTTCTTCACCCTATCGCCCTTCAATACAATTGGGCGCAGGTCTATAGTCGTGCTCTGGTTGGTTTTACGGAACTTAGGTAGCTCATACGTCACTAGGCTATCTTCGAAGCTGACGAACTCCTCATCCTCGCTGCGATCGTAGCGCACCTTGATCTGTGTAGCATCCACATACTCTACCGTACCTTCTCCTTCCGACATAATTTGGCAGCGGGAGTCTCTAATCACTACGCCCTCCAAACCAGTTCCAACGATAGGAGCATCGGTCTGAATCAATGGCACAGCCTGGCGCATCATGTTAGATCCCATCAACGCACGGTTAGCATCGTCGTGCTCCAAGAAAGGAATCAAAGAGGCAGCAATCGAAGCAATCTGCATAGGAGAGACATCCATCAGATCCACCTCACTTGGTGGTACCACTGGGAAGTCCGATCCATAACGAGCCTTTACAGTGTCGCGGATAAATTCACCATTTTCATTCAATGGCGCATTACCCTGACCTACCGTCTTATCCTCCTCTGCTTCGGCTGTGTAGTATTCCACCCCCTTGTCCGAGAAGTCCACCTTGCCATTGACTACCTTACGGTATGGAGTAGCAATAAAGCCTAGCTCATTGATTTTGGCATAAACACAGAGTGAGTTGATCAGTCCAATATTTGGACCCTCAGGAGTCTCAATTGGACAAAGACGGCCATAGTGAGTGTAGTGCACATCTCGCACCTCAAATCCAGCTCTATCACGGCTAATACCACCAGGTCCAAGGGCCGAAAGCCTACGCTTGTGCGTGATCTCTGCCAGCGGATTGGTTTGGTCCATAAATTGTGATAGAGGGTTGGTGCCGAAGAAAGAATTGACCACACTCGAAATCGTCTTGGCATTAATCAAGTCAACTGGGGTAAAGACCTCATTGTCACGAACGTTCATTCGCTCTCTTACCGTACGTGCCATACGAGAGAGACCGATACTAAACTGCTGTGAGAGCTGCTCACCTACCGTGCGGACACGACGGTTACTTAGGTGGTCAATATCATCCACCGTCTCCTTGCCATTGCGTAGCACCACTAGGTACTTAATAATGGCTGCAATATCCTCATTGGTAAGTACCTTCACACTCTCATCAATGTCGAGATTGAGCTTCTTATTGATACGATAACGACCAACATCGCCAAGGTCGTACCTCTTATCCGAGAAGAAGAGGTTATTGATCACCTCCATTGCCGAAGCCTCATCCACAGGATCCTGACTTCTCAGCTGCTTATAGATATGGTAAACCGCCTCCTTTTGAGAGTTGGAGGGGTCCTTCTGCAATGTGTTAGTGATCACGCTGTAGTCAAGCCCCGACTCACCATCAGTCAGGAGAAGAATTGTCTTAGCGCCCGACTCTAATATTTGTGGGATATTCTCCTCCGTGATCTCCTCGTCACGGTCCAGAATAATCTCGTATCGGTCGAGCGAAACCACCTCCCCAGTCTCCTCATCCACTAAGTCCTCAACCCAGCTATTAAGGATACGAGCAGCAATCTTGCGACCGACATATTTCTTCAATCCAGTCTTAGTCACCTTCACCTCCTCAGCGATGCCAAACAGATTAAGGATATCCTTATCTGTTTCATAGCCGATAGCTCGCAGGAGAGTGGTTACTGGAAGTTTTTTCTTTCTGTCGATATAAGCATACATCACGTTGCTAATATCGGTTGCGAACTCAATCCACGAGCCCTTGAATGGGATCACTCTAGCAGAGTAGAGCTTGGTACCATTATTGTGGATGCTTTCGCTAAAAAAGACACCTGGCGAGCGGTGCATCTGAGAGACTACCACACGCTCAGCACCATTGATCACAAAAGTGCCTTGAGGTGTCATATAAGGGATTTGACCCAAGTACACATCCATCACAGAGGTGTCAAAGTCCTCATGCTCAGGATCAGTACAATAAAGTTTCATTTTAGCTTTTAGAGGTACATTGTAGGTTAGTCCTCTCGTAAAGCACTCCTCAATGGTATATCTTGGGGGGTCTATAAAATAGTCCAAGAACTCCAACACAAAATTATTGCGTGTGTCGTGGATGGGGAAGTTCTCCATAAATACCTTATAGAGACCCTCATTTTTTCGCTTATCAGATGGAGTATCCAACTGCATAAAGTCACGGAACGACTGCAACTGAATATCCAAGAAGTCTGGGAAGTCCAGAGGGTTTTGAATAGAAGCGAAATTTACTCTTTCTGTATTATTTCTTGGGGACATAAAAAAACCTTAAAAGCCTAAAACGAACAAAGACACGAAAAGGTTAAGAACCCACTACACTCGTATTCGTGGGTTCTTAACCATCACCTGTAATATCTACAGGGGAGACAAAGCGAGATTACTGGATCTCTACCTCGGCACCAGCCTCCTCAAGAGCAGCCTTGAGATGGTCAGCCTCAGCCTTGTCTACACCCTCCTTAAGCTTAGATGGAGCACCGTCAACTAGGTCCTTAGCGTCCTTAAGACCTACGCCCATAGCTTCCTTAACAGCCTTCACTACCTGTAGCTTAGCAGCACCTGCAGACTTAAGGATTACATCAAATGCAGTCTTCTCCTCTGCAGCAGCCTCACCACCAGCAGGACCAGCAGCAACAGCCACAGCAGCAGCTGCAGGCTCGATGCCATACTCCTCCTTAAGGATATTCTTTAGCTCAGTTACCTCAATAACGGTTAGGTTCACTAGTTGTTCCGCAATAGCTTTGATATCTGCCATATTCTTATATACTTATTATGGTATTATACAATCTTGTTATTTATCAATTCGTAGTAGCTTAATGCTCTACGCCACCTTTATTGTGTCCGATGGTCTTTTAATCAACCACGCTCCTCGAGCGTTTGGAGTAGACCATGGATAGTACCACCAGCAGAGTCGAGTGCCGAAAGGACACCTTGGATAGAGCCCTCGAGTAGAGATACAACATCTCCAATCAGCTCCTCCTTGCTCTTGACATTGACCAGCTCCTCGAGCTTGTCTGCACCAAGATATAGACTCTCTTGTACGTAAGCTGCCTTTAGCTCTGGCTTAGCTGCTTTATCTGCATCAGCAGGTTTATTCTCCTTTGCAAAGTCCTTGATCAGGCGTGCAGGAGCATTAGCTGTCTCAGCAAACATCACAGCAGTATTACCCTTCAGATAAGGGAATAGAGGAGCAAAAGTCTCCTCATCCTTCTGAGAGAGAGCGATACGAAGCAGAGTATTCTTCACCATCATCAGCTTTACATCCTTTTCGAAGCAAAGACGACGAAGGCTACTTGTTTTGTCAGCAGTCAGCGCCTCAATATCTACTAGATAGAAGTTAGGATACTTCTCTACTAGCTCTACCAAGTCACCAACGACTGATACTTTCTTTTCCTTTTTCATATACTATGGATCTCTTTTCTCTAGTTGTTACTCTTTCGACTCTAAGGAGCGAGGATCCACCTTGATACCAGGGCTCATAGTACTTGAGAGGTAAATACTCTTAATGTACGTACCCTTTGCAGCACTAGGCTTAAGCTTAACTATAGTATTGATAAACTCGCGTGCATTGTCAGCAATCTTGTCAGCAGTGAAAGAGACCTTACCAATAGAGGTATGTACAATACCAGCCTTATCTACCTTAAAGTCAATCTTACCTTGCTTCACCTCGCGGACAGCATTTCCAATCTCATTGGTTACTGTACCACTCTTAGGGTTAGGCATCAAGCCACGTGGACCTAGGACACGTCCCAAGGCACCAATCTTACCCATTACAGATGGCATTGTGATGATAACATCCACATCAGTCCATCCGCCTTTGATTTTGTCAATGTACTCGTCAAGACCTACATAGTCTGCACCAGCTTCGGTAGCTTCAGCCTCTTTATCTGCGGTACAAAGCACCAGCACCCTAGTCTCCTTACCAGTTCCGTGGGGTAGAGATACCACACCACGCACCATTTGGTTGGCCTTACGTGGGTCGACACCTAGGCGTATATCTACATCTACAGATGCATCAAACTTAGTAGTTGTAATCTCTTTTACAAGAGCAGATGCTTCCGTAAGTGTATACTCTTTTCCAGGTTCGATCTTGCTCAGGGCCAACTTCTGATTCTTCGTTAGTTTACTCATAATTCATCAATGGTCCTTGATTATTCAACATCCTCTGGAAAAGTGCCCTTAATGGCTATACCCATACTTCTTGCTGTTCCTGCTACTAGACGCATAGCACTAGCTACGGTAAAGCAGTTAAGGTCAGGCATCTTATCTTGAGCAATAGCCTTCACGTCGTCCCAAGTAATGGTAGCCACCCTTGTACGGTTTGGCTCAGCACTACCACTCTTCTTCTTAGCCTTCTCCAATAGCTGTACAGCCACAGGAGGAGTCTTTACGATAAAGTCAAAAGACTTATCAGAGTAGTATGTGATGATCACCGGAAGGACCTTACCAGCACTATCTTGGGTCCTGGCGTTGAATTGCTTACAGAAGTCCATAATATTGATCCCCTTGGAACCAAGAGCAGGACCAACAGGAGGAGAAGGATTAGCAGCTCCACCCTTAATTTGCAGCTTTAGCTGACCAGCAATTTCTTTTGCCATGATTAAACACTTTTTCTCATTAATAACTCACTCGTAGAAAAGTACATCCGAGCACCTAGACTATCGCCTTTCGCCATCGGCGACACCTCACACACCCATAATTCGTAACAGCAGAGCCGCGTGAGGCCTCTTCACTAGGTTATGACAAACTCTCCTTTTCCACTTGCACGAAATCCACCTCCATTGAGGTCTCGCGCCCAAACACCTTCACAAGTATCTTCAGCTTCTTGCGATCGTCAAGCACTTCAGTCACCTCACCAAAGAAGCCTGCAAATGGTCCGAAGACCACTTTAACACGCTCGCCCACCATAAAGGTAAGGCTATCGGCATCTGGTGTCTCACTCAATTCATCTGCAAGATGCTTCATCTGATCCACATCCTGCTGGCTCAAGATCTCTGGATGGTCATCATCAGAGCCCAAAAAGCCAAGGACATTAGGGATACGACGAAGTGTAAACTTTGTCTCACCCACCAACCTAGCCTCAACGAATACATAGCCAGAGTAATACGGACGTGTGCGCTCTACGCGCCCTCCCTTAGCACTCTTATTGAGCTGATAATAGGTCTCCATAGGCACAAGCACCTCACCTACATGCTCTTTGAATACTGGGACAGCATCCCGCATACTTTCTATATAATCAGCTACATCCTTTTCCTTACCAGTGATGGTACGAAGAACGTAGTAATTCATTGGTTGGTTATCCATTAGATACAGTACAGAAAAGCTTTACCACTCACTCACCATTCCCTTAAGAAAAGGGTTAAGCAAGCCAGCCGTAAACGTTACTCATGATAAATTCAAACGCCTTGTCCACCAAGAAAATGAATACTGACATCACTATGGAAGCAGATAGTACCAGTACTGCACTGCTCGAAAGCTCCTTCTTGGTCGGCCAAGTAACCTTGTAGCGAAGCTCCTTAAAGCAATCGCTCACGTAAGCACCTACTCTTACGAAGAAATTGGATTTCTTTTGGTCAGTCATATAACCGATATATTTCTATTACAAAAATCGCACGGGCAGAAAGACTCGAACTCTCGACACCTGGTTTTGGAGACCAGTGCTCTACCAACTGAGCTATGCCCGTATATAATCGGAGAGGGATAGAGGGGAGGGATTACCTACCCTCTACACCACTCCGATATGATATTTATATTTAGCTACTGCTAGTATTAGTTAAGTAGCTCAGTGATCTGACCAGCACCTACTGTACGGCCACCCTCGCGGATTGCGAAGCGAAGTCCTAGGTTACATGCTACTGGGTAGATAAGGTCTACAGTGATGGTTACGTTATCACCTGGCATCACGATCTCCTGACCCTCAGGAAGAGTGATCTCACCAGTTACGTCGAGCGTACGGATGAAGAACTGTGGACGATACTTGTTCTTGAATGGAGTGTGACGACCACCCTCCTCTTTCTTAAGCACGTACACCTCAGCCTTGAAGCGAGAGTGTGGCTTCACACTACCTGGCTTACAAAGCACCATACCACGCTTGATCTGATCCTTATCGATACCACGGAGAAGTAGACCAACGTTATCACCAGCCTCACCCTCATCTAGGATCTTACGGAACATCTCCACACCAGTCACCACAGACTTCAGCTTCTCTGCACCAAGACCGATGATCTCAACCTCATCACCAGTGTGTACCACACCAGTCTCGATACGACCAGTAGCTACAGTACCACGACCAGTAATAGAGAAGATATCCTCTACAGGCATCAAGAAGTCCTTATCAATATCACGTGGAGGAAGTGGAATCCACTCGTCAACAGCATCCATTAGCTCACGGATAGAATCTTCCCACTTAGCCTCACCATTCAGTGCACCAAGAGCAGATCCACGGATTACTGGAGTGTTGTCGCCATCAAACTCGTAGAAGCTAAGGAGCTCACGAATCTCCATCTCTACAAGCTCTAGCATCTCCTCATCGTCCACCATATCACACTTGTTCATGAACACTACCAGACGTGGTACATTCACCTGACGTGCTAGTAGGATGTGCTCACGAGTCTGAGGCATAGGACCATCAGTAGCAGCAACTACGATGATAGCACCGTCCATCTGAGCAGCACCAGTAACCATGTTCTTTACATAGTCGGCGTGACCAGGACAGTCTACGTGGGCATAGTGACGGTTAGCAGTCTCATACTCTACGTGTGAGGTGTTAATAGTAATACCCCTCTCCTTCTCCTCAGGAGCGTTATCGATAGAGTCGTATGAGCGGAGCTCAGTGTGACCATCCTTTGCCAATACGGTAGTGATAGCAGCAGTAAGAGTAGTCTTACCGTGGTCCACGTGACCGATCGTACCGATATTTACGTGGGGCTTCGACCTGTTAAAATGTTCTTTTGCCATAGTTCAATAACAATAAAATATATTTGAGTTTATATTATTCTCTCTTCTCATCCCTTCCAAGACGCTTCGAAGCAGACGTAATAACCTAAGGCATACTCCTCCCAATTCATTACTTCGAGCTGAGATTCCCGACACATCGCGAATACTCTCACCCTATCACTCCACGCACCTTGCTGAAGTCGTAAAATACGCTTGAGCCGATGCCGGGATTTGAACCCGGGACCTCTTCCTTACCAAGGAAGTGCTCTACCACTGAGCTACATAGG
>NZ_HF988814.1:0-2361 GCF_000435035.1 Porphyromonas sp. CAG:1061
TCCTATGGCTACAATTTGGCTACAATTAAATCTTAGAGGAATATAAACAACTACGATATAAGGAGTTAGAAGGCTTGGTTTACAACCCTCCCTCTCCGCAATAAATACTGAAAAATCAGTAAATTATAAAATAAACACCCAGTTTTACGCCCGATAATGTAAAGTTGGGTGTTTTTGTGTTATTTAAGATTCTATTCTGCTGTTTCTACATAATAATCGTTTAGCAATCATTGCAGTCCGATAAAAGTCAGAAAGGGCATACCGAGGGGACTCAATCGCTGAATTGAAGCGGTTGAGCTTTCTGATTTTGTTTTCCAAGCCCCCCCCTTGAGCAAAACGTCTTCTTGACCTCCAAATATCATTGGCTTTTCAACAGTGTCGCCTCCTAAGCAAACGTCTTTCAGTGAGTAAATCGGCTGTCCGATAAAGTTAGACAGCCTTTTCACTGTTTGATTAGCTCTGTAGGGAGAAATCCTTTATAATAGACATTTGATGGACTTTCTGCGATCATCAGAGATCTGACAAGCTGGGAACTCGGTTGTCCGATGAAATAGGAAGCTCTTCTTTCTCCGAAAAACTTTTATCGGACAGCAATGTTTAGCAATATATGAAATGACACAAGTAAGTATAGGAGTAATTAGTAGCTATAATAATTCCGACAAACTCATTATTGATAATGTATGTCCCTTCGTCCGGAGGTATATTTGTGGGGCGTTCGCTTGTACCATTCCAATCCCACACAAAGCAGAACAGTACAATGGAAAGAATAGCTGTTGTAGTCAGAAACAGTGGTACAAGCCAGCACGATTGCTTCAAATTTCCAAAATTGTTTATCGGTTAGTTTCATAAATATTGATTTTGTATTCAATAGTAATCGGAGGATTCAATTTGCTAAAATAAGGCTTGCCCCACCCACTATTTGTTACTAACTTTTAATTGTAGTTTCCAAGATTCTGTTTCTTCTACGTTGTTATTGACTTTAATGCTGTTTGCGTATGGCAATATAACAGATTTCCAGTCTTCGGTAATAAGTATTGTTCCGTTTCCTATTGTTTCTAAAATGCCCCATTCATCAACAATGCGTGCATTTTTATAGACGGTGCCGATATTTTCGAGAGGAACGACAGTGTTAGGATTAAAACTTATCTGTATATTCTTCAAAGGTAACGTCTTTATGTTTTGTGTAAATAATGCAGTTAATTCGTTTTTCTTTATTGCTCGTACAGAATCTCGCTGATTTTCAAAGGCAATAATATTATCATAGTCATAGCATGCCTTCCTTTGTCGTATATGATTCTCTTTGTCTGTAGGAAGAACTATGTTATAAGCATTCTGGACTAATATTCCTAAATCAGTATTTCCGTCCACATGCTTGTGCCATTCATTCGTGCTTTTATCAAGAAGATACCCCAAGATGGGACCAGAAAGGTAGGCGTAACATCTGACAAGCTCGTCTTTCTTCATGTAAGATTCAACTTCCTTATCGAGTTTGTCAAGATATATAGCATCCGATGAAATGGATAGTTTCATTCCTGTATATTGAGGCAGTCCCTCATGAACTTCAAAAGCCGTTTCATCCGAGTAATACTTACTAAATTCTTCCTGTCTTTGCCTTCTGAATGTAAGGCCATCACGAATTGCGATTTCTCGTGATAATGGATCTGTTTCTTTACAAGCGGATAGAAATGCTTTCCATTCCAGTTTGAGAAGTACTCTGGCTTCTTTGGTCTCCATATGGACATTATT
Organism: Porphyromonas sp. CAG:1061; assembly: GCF_000435035.1. Taxonomy (NCBI): domain Bacteria; kingdom Pseudomonadati; phylum Bacteroidota; class Bacteroidia; order Bacteroidales; family Porphyromonadaceae; genus Porphyromonas; species Porphyromonas sp. CAG:1061. The sequence goes on from NZ_HF988814.1 coordinate 1,747, forward strand.
GTAGGGTGTTGGAACATGGCCAAGAGAATCTTGCCAGTAATGGAACATTTCATGGCAGAACAATATGTTACGGTCTATGGTATCAGTAGGTATTGGAAGTTTTATCATCACCCATTTCTGCCCAAATACATTTATAGTGGAATTGGCGATGTTCTTATTGAGCGGATATTTTCCAATAAATACTTTTCCACATGTTTGAAGTTGTCCTTGTAAATCCTTTTGGTTACTCCACAAATCACGATTATTGTCTATGCATAAAATTGGTGCATATAAATTGACTCCCCATAGTTCTCCATTATCTTTATCGCATATAGTTTTGATATCGTTGAATGTGTTTGAGAACTCAACGCAAGAAGCGAGATTTCCACTATCGTTTTTATCTTGGGCTAACAGCGTATGGCAAACTATCAGTATGAGGAATGATGTTAGGAATGTTTTCTTCATGATTCTTTTGATATATAGCGGATCCGTAGATTCAAATTACTAGTGCAATTTACTTATTATTTTCCAACCAGACAACCATTGGGGTCTTGTACTGGTGTTTTTCCCTTGGTCTTGAGTTGATTTTCTGTACATAATTCAGTACTTGCTTATTGGTAATATCTTTGAAGTCCT
>NZ_HF988815.1:0-2230 GCF_000435035.1 Porphyromonas sp. CAG:1061
AACCATAGATACTCAGATGAATACTACTTGACAAGTCCTTTCTAATGCGTAACCCCTGGGTTAGACTATATTGATTTATAGGGGCCTTTAATTAGAAGGCGAATTGGAATTGAGTCCGGAGGGTGTGGCCTTTAGCTACTGGGAGCATCACCTGATCGGTAGGGTGGGTGTAGCGGTACTGTAGCTGTACCCTGCAATTGCCGTAGAACCACTTGTCTACCCCTAGTGTGGCGGTAAATAGTTTGCCCGACTGGTCCATATCAGGCTGTAGATAGTCACCGCTGACTACTAGATCATAACGCTTGGGTAGATGAACGGCGGCTGTGAGGTAGGCACCCATGCTCTTAACATCTTTATCGCGGCCATACATATACTCTGTAGAGAGGCTAATCGGTTGGTAATTGGCAATAACGCCTGCGCTGACACGGTGTCGCATATAGCTTTCGCCCGCTTGGATTCCTTTGGCAGCACCCATAGCTACCTGTTTTCCACCAAGGTAGGAGGTATGTAGGCTAAGCCCCTCTATTGGACGAATGTAGAGAGAGCCACCGAGTAGCTTCCCGAGGTTGAGGTCTGTGGCATTCATTCCTTGACCATTCATCGCTACCACCTTGTAAGAAACGATGTTTTTGAATAGATCGCCCGATAGCTCAATACCCATATCACGGCCTGCAGTACCGTAGTAGAGCGGGTCCATGCCTACACCAGCAAAGTAAACGGTAGGCATACTCCCACCGATGGCGAGCGAATTAAGGAAAGGAGCGATTTGGTTTTCATGTCCAAAAGGGGTCTTAAACTGCCCAATCTTCACCTTTAGCTCTGGCATAAAAGCGTACTGCATGTAGAGGTCCTTGAGCATCACTGGTTTATTAAATTGCACTGTGATACCCATGCTCCATTGGTCGGTAATCCGGCCAAGTCCTAGGACCTCTATCTTATTGATGCCAACGGTGCCGAGCTTCTGGTCGTTGTCGTAATAGCCTCCTTCGGCATAGACTTGACCGTATCCTTTGATTGTAATACGATTAGCAAAGCTCTCTTTCTGAGCCGATGCGGTACCTGCTACAAGGAGTAGTGTGGTAATAAGTAATGTAATTCTTTTCATGTTTCTTGTGATATAATAATGATGTTACTTGTCACTAGGCGAGAGCTCTTGCCAAGGGCAAAGAAGGAGCTCTAGTAGGTCGGTAAGGAGGAAGAGCAGAAATCCCGCAATACTCAGTATCGCTATCCCTCCATACATAGAGATGTAGTCAAAGCGCATCCAGGAGTCGATGATAAAGTAGCCCATCCCTTTGTCCGTACCGTAGGTCTCGGTGACGAAAAGCACCGAAATAGCTGTCCCGATCGCCACTCTTAGGGTAGAAAGGGTATCGGGAAGCGTTGCCGGTAGTAGTACGTGCCAGTAGACTTGCCAACTTGTAGCCCCTAAGGAGGTGGTGATAAGAAAACTCTCACGAGGAATATTGTAGAGACTGTCTCGGATATTGACGATGATCTGAAAGAGGATGATCAGCACAATCATAGTGATCTTACCCCCGTCGCCCAATCCCGCAATCAGCATCACGATGGGGAGTAGTGCCAGCTTGGGAATAGGATAGGCGAGATAGGTGAAGGCACTCATCACCCTCCCAAATCGGTGCCAGCGGTACATGGCGTAGGCCATACTCATCCCTAGTACAAAGGCGATCGGTAGCCCCAGAAGTACTCTATAAAGACTTGCCCACAGGTGTCGCCCCATCTCTTGCGAAAGGAGGGAGGGAAGGGCTTGATAGACCTTCAGAGGAGAAATGATAGCGGTACTGCTGAGGGTGATTGATGCTACCCACCAAAGTAGATTGATGAGCAACAGTCCTACCACTGTACGGTAGAGTAGGGCCTTCAGTCGTTGACTACTTTTCATTCCTCAAGATCTCTTGTAAGATTTGTTCCGCATTGGGCAGATGGGTATCGGCTATCACCTCGCCTGGGGAGCCCCCTAGGATAATCACCCGATCCGTGAGTCCCTCTATCTCTTGCGGATTGTGGCTCACCATCACTGTGGTCACCCCCAGCTCCTTTTGGAAAGCTTTGAATAGCTCCTTACTGCGAGTGGCAGTGGAGATGTCAAGTGCTGAGAAAGGTTCGTCCATCAGAAGGAGGTCGGGTGATTGGACAAAGGCACGGGCAAGAGCTACCCTCTGCTTCTGTCCGCCCGATAGCTCGGAAGGGTAGCGATCAAGGAATGCTC
>NZ_HF988816.1:0-965 GCF_000435035.1 Porphyromonas sp. CAG:1061
GAAAAAGTCGGGACCAGCCGCATCACGAGGGGCAAAGATCTCCACCTCCGGACCGCTATTGAAAGCCACATTATCCTTGTAGGCCGAAACCAGATTATTGGGGTGCTCCTTGGAGGTCTCCTTGATCATCTGGAAGAGCGAACGCCCTTTCTCCTCGCCATCAATCACAAAGGTACCACCAAAGATCTTGTGTCGGCAGTGCTCCGAATTGACCTGCGAAAAGCCAAAGAGCTCGCTATCGGTCAAAGGTCTTCCCAGCTCCTTAGCCACCCCCTCCAGGTACGCCACTTCCTCCTCACTCAGTGCCAAGCCCTCCGCCTCATTGTAGGATCGGATATCCTGCACCTCAATCACCTGCTCAGGGCTATCGGCACCTCTAAAGATGTTGGTGCCCAGCCCCTCATACTTCCGAAGAAGCATCCTATCAAAAGGGGTATCGGCAGTGGCGGGTGTATAAAACTCAATACGGTCAATCCCTAGGCGATAGCCTAAGTCCATATTCTGAGTAATCTCCACCGCCGTGGTACTCCAAGGGGTCACCATCTCCGCTCTAGGCCCCACATAGTAGCCAGTAAGCGTATCCACAGGCACCTCCTTTGCGTCGCCAAATAACCACGACAAAGCCGCCGCGTCCGCACCCTCAATCGGCTGCGTGTGCCGCACTGCATAGACCAAGCCATCACTCCCTTGATAATAGGTCACTCTCTTCATCTCTCTGCTCTCTATATAATAAGGTGTATACTTCCGAATAGTACCACAAATTTACCCAAAATATACCAAACCCTCCCTATCCCCTCTTCTCCTTTCCAGGCTCTTACGCTGTGGCACCCATCAGAGCGTCTATGGGTAAGGTTTTCATTTTGGTGGGGTACCTAATCGGACAAGTCGGACGAGTCGGACACCATGATAGAGCACCCGCCAGGGTGCCACTCAGATAGCCCCCGGTCGAGGCTCGTAGAGCCGAA
>NZ_HF988817.1:0-1210 GCF_000435035.1 Porphyromonas sp. CAG:1061
TGACTCGTCCGACCTGTCCGACTTGTCCGATACAGGCACCCCCGCTAGGCACCCCCGCTAGGCACCCCCGCTAGCCACCCCCGCTACTTACCGTAGGCGGAGGATGTCGCCCTCCATTGGGAGGTACTCGGGCGTGAGGTTATTGAGCTGGTAGAGCGACTTGAGCTGGATGCCATAGGTCTGGGCGATACGGTGTATCGACTCACCCACCTGTATGCGGTGCTCAAAGTGGGGTGGGGTGGCTCGCTTATGCTTTGGCTCCAGGTAGATGATATCCCCCTTCTCGAGCGGGTATCCTGCTGGGAGGTCGTTGTACTCCGTTAGCTTTCGTTCCGACATACCCAAGTCGCGAGCAATCGCACTGAGCGAATCATCTTCTCCTGCTAATATATATAGGAGTCCATAGCTAAAGTAGCCCACCCGTTCGCCTGCCGGTGTCGTGGGTAGCTCAGGCCGTGGCTTCTTCTGCACTTCCCTCTTTGGGGTGCTCTTCTGTGCATATTGATAGCGACGAGAGGTGTTGCCCTCATCGATGAGGTAGAGCTGATAATCCTCAATGATCTTGATCAGCTTATTGGCATATCCTCGGTCCGTGGCGTAGCCCGCATGTTGCAGACCTCTAGCCCACCCCTTGTAGTCCGTGGGGTCAAGTCGCTGTAGGGAGCGGTAACGAGGTTGTTGGAGAAACTGCCCATGATCCCTAAAGGAGTCCTCCACACGGTCGTAGGCACGAAAACATTCATTCGGGCGGTCGTCATTGTGAAAAGTACGACTACCTCGCCATGACCTATGGCATTTGATGCCGAAGTGGTTATTGGCACCCGTGGCGAGACGACTTTGTCCCGCACCACTCTCTAGCAGTCCTTGGGCGAGCGTGATACTGGCGGGCACACCATAGCTCTTTTGGTTTTCCAATGCAATACCTGCATATTGCTCAATATAGCGGTTGTAGGCATTATTGCCCTGCACCTTTGGGAGCGTCACTTGCGTGGTCTTGCTCGTGCCACAACTCGCCAGCAGTAGAGCAAAGCATGCCAGTAGTGAAGTAAGTTGTCCCGATCTACTCATGGCGAACCAGTTTGATCGTTTCTCCTTCCAGCTCCGTAATCGGCAGCACCTCCATTGCATCTATCGTGAGACAGAAGTCGAGTGCCCCCTCCTTTCCTGCCTTTACCATGCGTGGGTAGTGGTTACTCTCCTTGATGTACTC
>NZ_HF988818.1:0-8963 GCF_000435035.1 Porphyromonas sp. CAG:1061
CTCCTTGCGGAGGTCCTTACCCATTGACTCTCTGATGAATGTCTCGTGGTAAGAACATTCTAATGCGTAACCCTTGGTACTCAGATTTGACAAGGTCAACTCACTGGAGAATTAATAGAATTCCACCAACCGATAAACGAGTGGCGAGGAGAGGAAAAGTTTAGTTGCAACTAAGCCATCGGCGAGATGCAACTAAGCAATCGGTTAGTTGCAACTAAGCATTTGCCGAGATGCAACTAAACTTTCGCCCTTATAAGACACTAGCTTTCAACCTATTACAAAAACTACTTTTGACACCTTATATTACTTCAATTTTGAGCCTATTTCACGAAGGGAAGCTGTTGTGCTGCTTTTGGAATTCGGAATCGGCACTAAGGGTTACGGCAGATAGGGAGAAAATAGTATATTTGCGTGATAAGTTGTCTAGATTCTCCCCACTAAATAGGGCTGGAATTGAGACTGAAGCATATAAATAGGTGGTAAGAAAACCATGAGTAATGATAATAAAATAAAACAGCCGGATCCAACAAGGGTAGAGAACCCTACCCCCGTGCAGGAGACCTACAGGGCGGGCAGCGAAGCCCCTCTACTGGAGCTCTTGATGGAGAAGTCCAGCCGCAATCGCACAGCTGCGAAGCAATTGATTGCCTCGGGAAGGGTCTCTGTAGGGAAGTGGTCTACCACAAGAGCTACTGAGACGGTGGGAGCCGGCGTGGTAGTGCGTGTGCACCGTGGAGTGCCACCAATGCCTTTTCGACACCCCAAGCTAGAGATAGTATGGGAAAGTGAAGCGTATGTAGTTGCCTACAAAAAGCGGGGATTGCCTACGGTCAATACCGCACATAAAAACCGCCAACAGACGGCTCTATTTCTTCTCAGTCAGCACTACAAGAAGGGGGAAGAGGGGGCAAAGCTCTTTATGGTGAATCGATTGGATCGCAACACGGCTGGCTTTGTGGTCTTTGCGAGGAGTGTAGAGGCCAAGGAGCTACTAGTGAAGGAGTGGAGCCGACGTGCCAAGCACCAACGCTTCATCGCCTGCATTGAGGGCGAGCTAAAGGAGAAGGTGCAACTACTGAGTGCCACCTCCGAGGAGCGTAGCCTCTCAAAGCCCAAGCTGATCACCGCAGAGGTGCGGGTGGATAAGAGCAGTCGAAATGGGCAGATGCATATTGTACAGATAGATGTGGTGGGGGCACGAATCTTCTCCCTCCGCAAGCTATTTGGCGACAATGGGCTGAGCATCTTGGGCGATGTACGCTCACGTAGCCAGATTCGCACCGATCGAGAGATCGCTTTGGAGCAGATCGGTCTTGAGCTACTGATCCCTGGGGAGCAGCAGCCACGCCGATTTGAGGGTCCCTACCCCACCCACTACTTCTCGTGGCTAAGGCTGGATAAAGAGAAGCAACCAACAGGAAGAGACTATTAAAACCAACACTCTATACATACTTTTATGAAGATTAAGAAACGACAACTTGTATGGCTCGTGCTGAGTTATTTCATCGCCCTCCTCCCCTGGAGTAGTACAGAGGCGCAGATGATTACCGATGCGGTGAGCTGGGAGCAAAGCCACACAAATAGTGCTGATGGGGTGGTGACCTTGAGCTTCAAGGCAACCCTAAAGCAGGGATGGCATATTTACGATGCGACCCTCCCAGATGGCGGGCCAACCCCCACCTCCTTTGCATTAGACGAGGCTAAAGGGGTGAAACTGCTAGGGGCACTAAAGCCTTCCAAAGAGGCGGCCTCCGTCTACGACCCCAACTTTGAGATGAACCTGCGCTGGCACACGGGAAGTGTCATTTTTGAACAACAGGTACAGATAGAGGATCCAGAGCACTTTGTGCTAGCTGGCGACCTTACTTACATGCTATGCAACGACCAAACTTGCCTCCCCCCCACCCGCCTTCCCATTAGTCTAAAGGCTGGTGATCTCACCACTCCATTGGAGATGGAAGCGATTGCTAGCGACAGCAGTAGCGAGGAGGAGTCTACCACCACGGTGGAGAGCGAAGCAGCCAACTTTACGGGCGACATCTGGAAGCCAGTAGTAGAGGAGATCAAGGCGTATGGCGATACCACGCTGAGCGCCACCGACAACTCCCTCTTGATGATTTTTGTCCTCGGTTTCTTGGGCGGTTTGATTGCTCTCCTTACACCTTGCGTATGGCCGATGATCCCTATGACGGTGAGCTTCTTCCTCAAGCGGAGCAAAAGCCGTCAAGCCGCCATTCGCGATGCGGTGATTTATGGGTTGGCAATCATTGTAATCTATCTCACACTAGGGTTGCTGATTACAGCGATCTTTGGACCGAGTGCACTCAATGACTTAGCCACGAGTGCCCTCTTCAATATCCTTTTCTTTGCCCTTCTGGTCTTCTTTGCGGTCAGCTTCTTCGGGGCATTCGAACTAGTTCTTCCACAATCGTGGACCAATAAGATGGATGCCAAGGCAGAGAGCACGAGCGGTCTGCTGAGTATCTTCTTCATGGCCTTCACCTTGGCTTTGGTCTCCTTCTCCTGTACCGGCCCTATCATCGGAACCCTTTTGGTGCAGGCAGCCACGTCGGGAAGTAGTCTCCTTAGCCCTGCTATTGGCATGCTCGGCTTTGCTGTAGCACTAGCGCTTCCTTTTACCCTCTTTGCCATATTCCCCAACTTCCTACAGAGTATGCCTAAGAGTGGTGGCTGGATGACGAGTGTCAAGGTGACCCTTGGCTTCCTTGAGCTGGCACTTTCCCTCAAGTTTCTCTCCGTTGCCGACCTCGCCTATGGCTGGGGCATCCTTGATCGAGAGACCTTTGTGGCACTTTGGATCGTGATCTTCTTCCTACTAGGCATCTACCTACTCGGCAAGCTCAAGCTACCACAGGATAGCGACCTCCCCTTCGTGAGTGTTACCCGACTATTCCTTGCCATCATCTCACTCTCTTTTGCCGTCTATATGGTGCCAGGGCTTTGGGGTGCACCGCTCAAGGCAATCAGTGCCTTTGCACCACCGCTTTATACTCAGGACTTCAACCTCTATGATTCGGAGGTACACCCTAAGTTCCACGACTATGAGAGTGGTATGCGGGCGGCTCAGAGCGAGGGAAAGCCTGTTTTGATTGACTTCTCGGGCTACGGCTGCGTCAACTGCCGTGAGATGGAGGCTTCCGTCTGGACCGATCCAAAGGTGAAGAGCATCATCGATGATGAATTTATCCTCGTCACCCTCATCGTGGACGACAAGACCAAGCTACCTAAGTATATCGAGGTGAAGGATGGCGATAGCACCCGCAAGCTCAAGACCATTGGAGAGCGGTGGAGCTATTTCCAATCACAGAAGTTTGGCTCCAATGCGCAGCCATTCTACGTGATGCTGGATGGCAATGGGCTCCCTCTGGGTCCTAGCTTTGGCTTCGATAAGGATGTAGACCACTATGTCAATTGGCTAAAGAGCGGACTTGAGGAGTATCGCAAAAAGCAACAGTAATTAAGAGCAAATTATATTGCGTGGGTAGAGAGGTGCAAAACGATCTACCCACGCAATCCATTAATAGAAATCACCATGAAGGAAAAGAGCAGCAGTAGCCGTGAGGAGAAACTAGAAGCCCTCGGACGACTGCTAGATGTGCTGGAGCGACTACGGGTAGAGTGCCCGTGGGATGCGAAGCAAACCAATGAATCGCTACGCCCCAATACCATAGAGGAGGTATACGAACTGAGCGAGGCAATCATCAATGAGGATCACTCGGAGATTGCTAAAGAACTGGGGGATGTGCTCCTCCATGTACTATTTTATGCCAAGATTGGAGAGGAGAAGGGGCAGTTTGACCTCGCCGATGTCTGCAATCGTGAGGCAGATAAGCTCATCTTTCGCCACCCACATATCTACGGTGATGTGCAGGTCAATAATGCACATGATGTAGAACTCAATTGGGAACAGATCAAACTCAAAGAGAAGGGGGGCAATAAGACGGTACTCGGTGGGGTACCAAAGGGACTCCCCTCCATCATCAAGTCGTACCGTGTGCAGGAGAAGGTGGCCAATGTAGGCTTTGACTGGGCTGAGAAAAGCGATGTATGGGATAAGGTGTATGAGGAGCTGGGAGAGCTACGTGCCGAGATAGAGGGTAATGGCGACTTGGCTCATAAGGAGGGAGAGATGGGGGACTTTCTCTTTAGTCTGATCAATATGGGACGCCTCTATGGCGTGGATCCCGATACCAGTTTGGAGCGCACCAACCAGAAGTTTATCCGTCGCTTTAATTACATTGAAGCATCGGCCAAGGCAGAGGGGAAAAGCCTCAAAGAGATGACCCTTGGCGAGATGGACGCCCTTTGGAATGAAGCCAAAAGGCAAGAGATTTAATCAGTCTCGGTAAAAAGAGGTATATTTGTAGAGATATAGAGTATCCCATAATTAGGTAAGAGACGATTTAAATAATTAAGATGGCGAAAAAGGTTTCGGAGACGCCGATGATGGCACAATTTCGACGCTTTAAGGAGCAGTACCCAGGTGCGTTATTGCTTTTTAGAGTGGGCGATTTTTATGAAACCTTTAATGATGATGCGGTAGAGGTCTCTCGCCTACTCAATATCACTCTTACTAAGAGGGGTGATGACCCTATGGCGGGATTCCCCCACCATGCTCTTGACAATTACCTCCCCAAGCTGGTCCGCAAGGGAAAGCGGGTGGCGATCTGCGACCAAATGGAGGACCCTAAGCTGGCGAAGAAGCTGGTGAAGCGGGCGGTGACCGAAGTGGTGACCCCTGGACTTACGATGGACGACTCTGTCCTCGAAGCAGATACCAATAACTTCCTTGCAGCCATTGCTCTCGGAGGAGGCAAGGCGGGAATAGCTCTGCTAGACCTCTCCACTGGCGAATTTGTCTGCAGTGAAGGAAGCTACGATGAAATTGATAAGTTGTTCACCAACTTCAATCCTAAAGAGGTGCTGGTAAAGCGGGGAACAGAGCACGATGTACAGGCTCACTTCGGTGAGCGACTCAACCTCTACCCTTTGGAGGATTGGACCTTTTCGCAAGATTATGGACGCGATAGGCTCCTAAAGCACTTCGAGGTGAAGCACCTCAAGGCATTCGGGATAGAGCATGAGGTCTTAGCGATTATCTCCTGCGGGGCAATCCTCTACTACCTTGAGGCAACGCACCACTCCGAGATACAGCACATCAATACCATTCACAAGATAGAGGAGAATCGTTTCGTACAGCTCGACCGCTTTACCCTCCGCAACCTTGAGATCCTACAACCCCTCAATGAGGATGGCAATTCACTCATCAGCGTCATTGACCATACTCGTACGCCAATGGGTGGCCGACTGCTCAAGCGGTGGCTGGTATTCCCCCTACTCGACGCCCGTGAGATAGCACAGCGACAGACTGCCGTTACCGCTTTTCTCGAGAGAGAGGAGCTACGGCATCAGCTCTCCGAAATCCTATCGGAGATAGGCGACCTGGAGCGATTGGCAAGTAAGGTCTCCGTCCTCCGCATCAACCCTCGTGAGCTACGACAATTGGCGGGTGGGCTACGCTTGGTAAAGCCGATTATGGGCGCCCTCTACAATACTGGCGATGCTTCGCTCAAGGAGCTAAGCATTGCCCTAGACCCCCTCGAGGAGTTGGCGGAGCGGATTGAAAGGACCATCAACGAGGAGACACCCAATCAGCTTGGCAAGGGAAATGTGATTGCCAAAGGCTTTGACAGCCGACTGGATGAGCTACGGGATATCCTCAGCGGTAGCAAGGAGTACCTTCTCGACCTCCGCAATCGCGAAAGCGAACGCACTGGCATTCCAAGCCTGAAGGTGGCCTACAACAACGTCTTTGGTTATTATATTGAGGTGCGAAACACCCACAAAGATAAAGTACCGGAGGAGTGGATCCGCAAGCAGACTTTGACCCAAGCAGAGCGTTTTATCACACCCGAGCTAAAGGAGTATGAAAGTAAAATCCTAGGGGCAGAGGAGAAGATACAGATCTTGGAGAATGAGATCTACGACCAGCTACTCAACTACGTGCGTGGTTTTATCAAAGAGATTCAGTCGGATGCGACGGTGCTCTCACAGATAGATGTGCTGAGCTCATTTGCAGAGGGGGCTTCGCTTTACGGCTACACCTGCCCCGTGGTAGACAATGGCGACACCATAGACATAGAGGCGGGTAGGCACCCTGTAATTGAGCGCTTGATGCCTCCAGGTGAGAGCTATATCCCCAACGACCTATTCCTCGATAATGAGGTGCAGCAGATCCTCATCATCACTGGTCCTAATATGGCAGGTAAGTCGGCACTACTTCGGCAAACTGCCCTTATTGTACTGCTGGCACAAGTTGGTAGCTATGTACCAGCTAGTGCAGCAAAGATAGGCATCGTGGATCGTATCTTTACCCGTGTAGGTGCCTCGGACAATATCTCGAGAGGTGAGAGTACCTTTATGGTGGAGATGACCGAGGCAGCGACGATTCTTAATGGTATCACCAATCGCAGTTTGGTACTGGTGGATGAGCTGGGACGTGGCACCAGTACCTACGACGGCATCTCTATTGCACAGGCGATTGTGGAGTATATCCACGACCATCCAAGGGGGCGAGCCAAGACGCTATTTGCCACACACTACCACGAGCTCAACGACCTTGAGCGGCACTTTGCTCGGGTCAAGAATTACAATGTCACGGTACAGGAGGTGGAGGGTAAGATCATATTCCTCCGCAAGCTAGTGGCAGGCGGGAGCGAGCACTCCTTTGGTATTCATGTGGCCAAACTGGCAGGAATGCCCAAGGAGATCATCGGCCGTGCCGAAGAGATTCTCACCCTACTAGAGGAGTCGGCAAGAGAGCGCGACGAGGAGAGTGGACGGAGCAAGGCTCCTTCCAAACCACGCCTACCCGAAAAGCAGGTGCAAGATGGACCAGTACAGCTAAGCTTTTTCCAGCTCGACGATCCGCTCCTCAGCCAGGTGCGAGAGGAGATTGTAGGGCTCAACCTCAATCAGCTCACCCCCATTGACGCCCTCAATAAACTCAATAATATCCAGCGACTCCTCACAGGTGGCAAGGAGGGAATAGACCTCCATTAATAGAAGCATTCAAGGTTACTTATGCAGAGCAACAAACCACATAATCAATCCGCAACCCTCATTGAGCAGATGCCTCAAGAGATCCAAGAGGCCCTCAAGCAATTTGAGGAGGCCTATCTAGGCTCTATACGAAGTATTGCTCCAACCATTGTCAAAGCGACTGAATTGCTGAGCCGACAGACGGCTAAGCAGGTACGTCCGCTCCTCCTACTTCTTACGGCCAATTGCTTTGGTCCTATCACGGAGGAGGTCATTAATGGATCGACCTTTATTGAGCTACTTCACGTCTCTACGCTTGTGCATGACGATGTGGTGGATGAGAGTGGACACCGGAGAGGCGTGCCCTCGATGAATGCGGTTTTTGGTAATCATAAGGCGGTGCTGATTGGCGACTACCTACTCGCCAATGCGATGATGCAAGCTGTTCAGACCAATAACAAGCAGATCTTACTCCAACTAGCCACCCTTGGCAAAAACCTCTCCGAGGGAGAGCTTCTGCAGATGGATACTGCCGAACTGGGCGAATACTCCGAGGAGCGGTACCTAGAGATCATTGACCGAAAGACCGCTTCTCTCATCGAGAGTAGTATGATGGTAGGTGCGTTACTGGCCAAGGTGAGTGATGCAGAGACGCTTCAGAAAATAGAGCAGGCGGGACAACTTCTAGGCCGTGCCTTCCAGATACGTGATGATATCTTTGATTACCAACCTACCGCCCAACTTGGGAAGCCATCGGGTCAAGACATCGCAGAGCACAAGGTAACCCTCCCACTGATCCATGCCCTACAGCAGGAGAGTAAAGAGCGCGACAAGGTGCTCAAGCTCCTTCGCCATGAGGAGCTTAGGCGCGGCGAGATTGCTTATATTATAGACTTCGCCATCCGCATGGGAGGCATTGAATATGCTAGAAAGCGAATGGAGGAAATGATAGAGGAGGCGAAGAGCCTTTTAGTTGCAGGATTGCCACCGTGCGAAAGTCGTGACGGACTGATCATGGTGGCCGATTATATTGCAACACGAGAAAAATAGTGTATTAGGTTTTTGAAACAATATATATAAGATTGTAGATTATGAAGAGATTGGTTTTAATCAGACATGGACAGAGCCAGTGGAACCTGGAGAATCGATTCACCGGTTGGACCGATGTAGACCTTACTCCACTCGGTATAGAGGAGGCCATCAAGGCTGGTCAGCAGCTCAAAAAGGATGGATTTCACTTCACGCTGGCCTTTACTAGCTACCTAAAGCGTGCCGTTAAGACGCTTAATACCGTCCTCGACCAGATGGACCTCGATTGGATCCCAGTAAAGAAGAGCTGGCGACTCAATGAGAAGCACTACGGTATGCTCCAAGGGCTTAATAAGGCTGAGACTGCCGCTAAGTATGGCGATGAGCAGGTACTTATCTGGCGCCGTAGCTTTGATGTGCCACCAGCACCATTGGCGGCCGACGACCCTCGCTCACCCTACAATGATGTGAGATATGCCCATATCAATAAGGAGGAGCTTCCTCTTACCGAGAGCCTTAAGGATACCATCCAAAGGATCCTTCCCTACTGGGAGCAAGAGATATTCCCCTCCTTCGCAGAGCACGATGATATTATTGTAGCAGCTCACGGCAATAGCCTGAGGGCCATCATCAAGAAGCTCAAAGGCATCTCCGATGAGGATATCGTATCGCTCAACCTTCCAACCGCTGTACCTTACGTCTTCGAGTTTGACGAGCAAAACGGTATGAAGCTGGTGAAGGACTACTTCGTAGGTGATCCAGAGGAGGTGAAAAAGCTAATGGAGGCAGTAGCCAACCAAGGTAAAAGCCAGAAGTAACCCACTGAGACTAGAATAATTCCAAAAAGGGGGCTCCATCGCAATAGCGACGGA
>NZ_HF988819.1:0-2127 GCF_000435035.1 Porphyromonas sp. CAG:1061
CCCCCCTTGGTGCCCACGGACACCAAAGGTTCAGTGGAAACAATATCTAGAGTGTTGTATGATAAAGATTTCCATCATAAAACAGCCCTATAGTTTTGAAGTAGTACAATCACAGAAGACTTCTATGCACGAAGCTTACAAGTCCTTCTGTGATTGTCAAAGATTATTTCTTGTGGAAGTAGACTAACGCGATATCAATACTATTCCTATAGTAGGCATAAACACTGTATTACTTTCTTTTATGCCAGCATGGGTATAATATGAATTGGAATCAAGTAACTTACTATCGCCACGCCATTTCCCTAGCATTATAGTATTTAGAGAACACTTCAACCCCAAAGACAAATGCTTGCTGACATTCAATGAGGCTGAAATACCCATAGATATGCCAAATCCATTGGCACCAATTTTGAGCGTAGACTCCTTTTCTAGTATCTTATGATTGTTGCGAACATAACCTATAGAGGCTGATAAGCGAGCAAGCCATTTCTTCTTAGGTATAGAATATGCGTACCCCAACCCCACATAATCTAGATTTTGCCAATCAGCACCGTCCAGTACTTTACCAATAGAAATCAGACTGCTACCTCCCCAATAATCAATACCTAGTGAATGATTGTCGTTAAGCTTATACATAAGATCAGCACCTACAACATACATAGGAGTTTGATATCTATCAACCAAACCTAAGCCAAAGGGGGAAAGATTACCCAATGGATATCCTCTCTGAATACTTACCTCTGTCTCAATGGATAAGTTGTTCTTACTCTCTGTTTGGCCAAACATAGGTAGAAAGATAAAAGAAAAAGAGAGTAGAGCTAAAAAGAATCTATTAATCATAGCATATTTGACCATAATAATCTACTATTTGTTGCAACAGACGTGAAATTCATTATCATACATTTGACCCTATCAGATGTGTTCGATTTAAGGACTATTTCATTGTAGCCCTGTGCATAATTGCTGATTTCATCAATATTGTCCATCTGAGATACTACAATGCAATAGTCAGCTAAAATTTGGGCTTCCTCTCTGCTGATAGAGGCTGATTGCGAGATAGTTTTGATAAAATCAGACTTGCTTATTAATTCATCGTCTACTATTTTTTTTGCTACATCTTGACCAAGTTGAAATTGAGATAAAATGTTCTCTTTATCCTGATGGCTAAAGTAGTAATTAATTTTTTTGAGCTCTGGTATTTTCTCGGTATCCGTAAAGATATTGAACAGAGCCTGCCTTACCTCAGAGTCGGAATAATTTAAGATGTTAGGGTTTGTATTGAATAGGTTGTAAATAGTTGCATTGTGAAGGTATCCAATATCGTTTGCTTCATCTAATTTTTCTATTTCTTCAGCAGAAAAACCAGAGCTATCAATCGAGAAAGTATACATATAAAGTGATCCGTCATGAGAAACATTTTGCAAGCCAATAATAGCACCTACTGAAGCGGATACACCAACGACAATAGAACCAACAACGCCACCACGTGTAGATCCCACTATAGCACCCACAGCGTCACTTGCAATGACTCGGCCAATCTTCCCAATCCATCCCCAAAAGCCTCTTAGTGACGAATCATATGCAATTGCAGATGGAGAAGTGATAAAGAGTGAGTTGTAATTCTGAAGGCTTTCAGACAACTCAGCTAGATTACTCATCTCAGAGTTTGGTTGAACCTCGTTCTGCTCCATTTGAGAGTTACAAGAGGCTAGCAGCATTAAGGCTGCGATCAATAAAAGAATCTTTTTCATACGTAAAAATTTTTAGTTAAAAATAATCTTGTTTCATACAAGTGGCCAAAACTATATAATTTCTTACATATAAGGTAGAGAATGTGATGATTTTAGTTTTTTTAATTAACAATGACATTGGTCTGTATATTTTGTTCATTTTTCATCTCTACTAGCCATAATCGGTGTTATATAATTACCACAAGATATTTATCTACTCCAAGAGTTTTGGAAAGTTTCTTAACGTTAATATGGAGCACATCTCTACCGATCACAGCGCTATTTGACGTTTTAGCAATGCGATTGTAAAGAAAGACTTGTCCGATAAGAGAGATCCTCATTGGATCATCCAAGAATACCCCGAAGGGGTTGCATATACTCCAACGCCTACGGAGGT
>NZ_HF988820.1:0-4003 GCF_000435035.1 Porphyromonas sp. CAG:1061
TGTAGAGAAAGCGTTGCTTAGGTTGGGTGTTGTGCTCAATGCCCCCCGCTCTGAGTGCCCGTCGCATCGAGGGGTCAGAGGGGTTGTCATTAAAGTCACCCATCACCACCACATAGCGGCTAGGATCCTCCTCCAGCAGATGGTCGATGAGCTTCCGCACCTTGGCATTCACCCGCTCCCGTTTCCGCGAAGTCGCTCGTACCCCTCCGCGTCGGCTCGGGTTGTGCATCACAAATAGCTCCAGCTTTCGCTCTGTAGCTCTGTGCTCCAGCGTCACCCACAGCGTATTTCGCCCGCTTCCATCTGCCTCGCTCGGTGTGCGGGGGTCTTGACCTAGAGGGAAGCAGTCGGTCGCTCCGTAGTGCGGAATCTCGTGTGCCTCAATATAGGCAAACCGCTTTTGGTCCCATAGGAGTGCCACATCCACACCACGAGGGTCAGAGCCATTCGTCACCACATAGTCGTACGTCACCGAGCTAAGCGTCGGGTGCTTCACGAGGTCCCGTATCACGTCACTATTCTCCACCTCCACCATACCAATCAGCGAGGGGAATCCCCACTCCCCCACATTGCTGATCACCCAAGCCAGGTGCTCGCACTTACGTCGGTACCGCCCCTCAGTCCAATGGTAGATGCCTTCGGGGGTAAAGGCATCATCATCGGTGAGTGGGTCATCAATCGTATCGAATAGATTTTCTACATTATAAAACATCATACGCCCGATCGTCTCCTTGCTATTCGTCCTCTCTTGAGCTGATAGGGGAGGGACTACAAAAGCACTTAATAGCCACAAAGCCACCACCAGCACGAAGGCTTGTGGTGGCTTTGGATAGCTAATTGTAAATATCGGTTTACGCCTTGCGTGGTGCATTCTTGAGGATCGCTAGCAGATGCTTCCACCACATCTCTACCGTCTTCAGCTCCAGACGCTCCTCAGGGGAGTGTACATCACGCATCGTAGGACCAAAGGAGAGCATATCTAGGTGTGGGTACTTCTCCTTGAAGAGACCGCACTCCAGACCGGCGTGGATCGCCATGATCTTTGGATCCTTGCCGAATAGGTCGTTGTATGTTCTCTTTGCTACCTCCATAATCTCCGACTCAGGGTTAGGCTCCCAACCTGGATATCCGTCACGCTCCGATACATAAGCACCCGAGAGGTCAAATACCGCAGTCACCATATCCCCTACCATACGCTTAGCACTCTCTACCGAGCTACGCTGGCTAGTCTCTACATAGATTACAGGGTATCCCTCCTCACTCTCGATCATCTTCACCGAAGCGAGGTTATTAGAGGTCTCCACCAATCCCTCAATGGTGTGGCTCATGCCGAGTACGCCGTGAGGACAAGCGATCAGAGCATTGATCAGGTTGGCAGAAGTCTGAGCGTCGATGCACCACTTAGGTTGCTCCGTAGTAGAAGCACGCACCTCCACCTCTGGGTCTACCGCCTTCAGCTCATTATGAATTTCGCTAGAGAAAGTATTGATCCAAGCTGCTACCGGCTCACGGTCACTTGGGTCAATACCGATCACGGCATGTGCCTCACGAGCAATCGCATTGTGGAGGTTACCGCCTTGGATACTACCCAATACATAGTCCACATCATCAGCCAGACCATAGAGAGCACGAGCAAGGATCTTCACCGCATTGCCTCTACCTAGGTGGATATCACCACCCGAGTGACCACCTCTCAGACCGCTCACCTTGATCTCAATATAGGTGAGATTGGGGTCGGTATAAGCAGGCTCATAGTAGTACTCCGCCATGGTACCCATACCACCAGCACAGCCTACAAACATCTCCCCTTCATCCTCGCTATCGAGGTTGAGGAGGATATCGCTATCAAAGAAGCCCTTCTCCACATTCATTGCACCGGTAAGGCCAGTCTCCTCATCTACAGTGAAGAGTGCCTCGATCGGACCATGCTCAATATCATCACTTGCCAATACAGCCAGCTGAGTAGCTACGCCGATACCATTGTCAGCACCCAGTGTCGTTCCCTCCGCCTTGAGCCAGCCATCCACAATCTTGGTGCGGATTGCATCCTTCTCAAAGTCAAACTCCACATCATTATTCTTCTCGCATACCATATCAATATGGCTCTGCATAATGATGCTCTTGCGGTCTTCCATCCCCTTGGTAGCCCCCTTCTTCATCACTATGTTACCCACCTTATCCTTGTGGTATTCAATATTGTGCTCCTTGGCAAAGTTCTCAAGATAAGCGATCATCTTCTCCTCCTTCTTGCTTGGGCGAGGAGTCTTGGTGATCTCATCAAAGTACTTAAAGACAATTTTTGGTTCGTGTGTTGTCATACGTCTTACGATTATATTATGATTGTTCAATAATTCATTTCAGTGGTAAAGATACCCTTTTCTCTCCTAATAGAGGAGCAGATATGTGTAAAAAGACTTAAAACCTTTGCGGCTGTTGATAAAAAACTTACCTTTGTATCCGTTAAATCTTTGAGAAATGATGATAAAGATACTACTTATAACGCTCGTAGTCGTTGCTATATGCGTCCTACTCCTTGGAGTGAGGGTCTTCTTCACCAAGCGTTGGGGCTTCCCAAATACACACGTAGAGGGCCCGCCAAAGCTTGAGGAGCAGGGGATCACCTGCCACCGCCACCAGCACAAAGATGCGGTGCGGCACCAGAATCTCTTCGACCGTGTAGCCAAGGAGGAGCGTATACAGTAGTTGACACTTTAATTACCGATTTAGTAATAATGATGATCAAATCCAACACCCTATCAGCACTCACGCTAGCCCTCGTGCTAGCTTTGGCCACCATCAGTTGTAATAAGAGTGACCAGCAGAGCAACAACCAAGCTACAGCTACCCCAGTAGGCGATAGTACCATTGCACGCCTTCCTATAGCTTATGTAGACCTTGATAGCCTGCTCGCCAATTACAAGTATGCCAATCAAGTACAGGACGAACTGATGCGCGAGATGGAGAGCCGCCAAGCTACTTTCAATCAAAAGCAGCGTAACTTTGAGAGCGAGGCTAGGGAGTTTCAGCGTAAGGTGGAGAATAATGCCTTCTTCGACCAAGGACGTGCACAGCGCGAGCAAGAGCGCATCATGAAGCTACAGCAGCAACTCCAAGAGCTGAGCCAAAAGCTACAGGTGGAGCTGATGCAGCTAGAGGCCGATAAGATGCAAGCCCTCTCCGACACCATCATGGCACATGTACAGCAGTACAATAACGAGGTGGGTAAGTACCAGATGATCCTGAGTAATAAGGCCCACGATAATATCCTCTGTGCCGATAAGAGCTACGACATCACCACTCAGGTGACTAAGTACCTCAACGACCGCTACACTCCTGCTAAGAAGGAGGAGACCACCGAGAAAAAGTGATAGAGAGGAAATCTCCACTATAAAGTAATACAAGGAGCCACACCTCAATCTGATAGCTGAGGTGTGGCTCTATATATACCAATTAAATATATGAAAGAGCAAGCAACAGAGCAAGAGCTACGCCAATCCCTCTCCCTACTCGGGAGCGGCAGCACCAAATACCCTACAGAGTACGATCCTATCGTTCTGGAGACCTTCGAGAATAGG
The DNA here is from genome assembly GCF_000435035.1 of Porphyromonas sp. CAG:1061. Taxonomy (NCBI): domain Bacteria; kingdom Pseudomonadati; phylum Bacteroidota; class Bacteroidia; order Bacteroidales; family Porphyromonadaceae; genus Porphyromonas; species Porphyromonas sp. CAG:1061. The sequence goes on from NZ_HF988820.1 coordinate 3,576, forward strand.
CACCCTGGGCGAGACTACTGGGTGAAGTTCAATTGCCCAGAGTTTACCAGCCTTTGCCCCATCACCCACCAACCCGACTTCGCCGAGATCATCATCTCCTACATCCCCGATATCAAGATGGTGGAGAGTAAGAGCCTCAAACTCTACCTCTTTAGCTACCGAAATCATGGCGACTTCCACGAGAATTGCGTCAACGTCATCCTCGATGACCTCGTAGAGCTAATGGATCCACGCTATATCGAAGTAACCGGTATCTTCACCCCACGAGGTGGCATCTCTATCCACCCCTACGCCAATTACGGTCGCCCCGGCACCAAGTTCGAGCAGCTCGCCCTTGACCGCCTCGCCAACCACCAGTAACCCCCATGCTGGGGGTGCCTAGTCGGGGGTGCCTTATCGGACAAGTCAGACAAGTCGGACAAGTCGGA
>NZ_HF988821.1:0-1422 GCF_000435035.1 Porphyromonas sp. CAG:1061
CCTATTTAAGAGGGACCTCTGCCGAGGTCCTTCCAATCCATGAGAAGCCTTGACAGATATAAGCATTTTATCCTTCATACGACAGCCTCATCTAATACGGAATTCCGACGCTCAATAACAGGGAAAAAGTATATGGTATCGGTACAATTCCATAGGGAGTGTCTACTTATTTAGGAATAACCGATTGACCGTGTCTACATAATTAGGAATAGGACACTAGGGCACGCATATATTCCGCATGCGTGCGGAACGCATTCCGCACGGCTACGGAATGGATTCCGCACGCATACGGAATGAAGCTTTGATGCATCGGACTAAATATCGAAACGCATAACCACTTCATCAAAGACGTCATCAGGATTGATACCCATCTCGGCAAAGATCGCTGAGATACGTTCTGCCTCCCAAGGACGCAAAGGCATTTCGCCTTTACGTAGCTGATAGAAGCGTGTTTTTTGCATGCCGAGCTCTTGCATACAGCGTCGGTTAAACGTAGGAAGAAGTTTAGTAGGGACTTTACCTGCCCCCTTCATAAAGCCAACATAATGAGGGATCAATCGATCCTCTACATACACTTGGCAATTCGCCCCCACATCGGGTTTATTAGGGTGGAAGCAAAGGATAGGCATATTACTAGGTGGCACCTCCTGCCCTTTGAGAAAGTGCAAGCAACTCTCCTTCTTGGAGCAATGATTGGCAAAACAAAGTTCAAAACTCTCTGGAAGTGTCTGCGACATAGAATCTATAGGCATAATAAAAGAAATTAGGTAATGATACATTCATCTAATTGTACTACAAACTTACCAAATTGAGGAGACGATATCAAGTTTATGATTTATTAAATAGCCATATTGTGGCGATATGATATCTTTGCCGCTGATTTATTTTCAACAACAGAAAGAAAGATTGAATGAATATGGAAAAGAAGATTTTATGGTCCCTAGTAGCAGCATTGGCTGCGGTGTTGATGGTAAGTTGTGGTAATGGTGATAACCTTCCGAAGGAAGGCTCTGTCAATGACTACGAATACATCTTTACGGTGACAGCAGAAAAAGGTGAGATGCATATATTCTACACCTTTGACACTGATGCCAAGGAAATCTTGTGGAGTGAAGAGCACCGCCCAATAGCGAATAAAGAAAAGACATTCACCAACATCAAAGAGGGTGAGACTAAGACCTACACCTTTAGAATCAAAGAGGCAAAGCGGGTATCGGTCAAAGGAGAGGTCGTTGCACCCAATTCAATGGGGACCAAAGGCTCCTACCAATTTGAGGAACGACTTAATGGCAAAAAGGCTAGAGATAAAAAGGAAGCCATTGAGCTTGAGCACAATGGAGTAACTCAAAGCTTCGAGTTCACCAGTTCCTCCCTCTAATTCTCAATAAGCGACTGTTGCACGAAGGCGATCTGCTGCGTTGC
>NZ_HF988822.1:0-3472 GCF_000435035.1 Porphyromonas sp. CAG:1061
TGCCGAGGTCCTTCCCCCAATAATGCTACAATGAATGCCACACAGACGTTTCTAATGCGTAACCCCTGCTAACCATAACCTTTTATTCCCCGATCTCAACTATTTTTATTATCTTTAGACACGGGTTAAGCACATTGTTTTTATTTCAACGACCTAATTACTATGAGGATAGATAAGATACTATTTGGTTGGTTACTTCTCCCCTTGGTGGTAGGGACTACTGCCACAGCACAGGAGAAGGAGATGGTACATGCAAGGGTACATTATACGGCTATCTACCATCAATTTGAGGAGCAAAAGGGAGCTATTGAGGATGAGGCGATTCTGGACATTGGGGATAAGGTATCTCACTTTTATGGTCTGAATAATGTCCAACGGCAATTGATTCAGGATCGGGTTTTGGCACAAGGAGGTACTGTAGGCGATGTGAGGAATGCATGTGAGCGCGCTGGCTACCGCAGGTCTCAGCTGATGTATCAACTGTGGAAAAACTATCCCGCTACCAACCAGCTCACCTTTGTGGAGAAGACCTTCAAGCATCTGAGGTACACGGAACCGATGATGCGACCCGAGTGGACCTTGGTGCCAAAGGATAGCATCATAGCAGGCTATCACTGCCAGCAAGCGACCACTGATTATCGGGGCCGGCATTGGACGGTATGGTTTACTCCTGAGGTCCCCTACAGCGATGGTCCGTGGATGCTCTATGGGCTACCAGGACTTATCTTGCAAGCGGAGGAGAGCGAAGGGCTTTTTTCATTCTCCTGTACTCAGATTGAGCGCATTGAGGGGGAGCCTCTCTTCTTTCCCAATCAAAAATATGTGGAGTGTACACGACAAGAGTACCGCGACCTGATGAAGTTGTTTTGGAAATCGCCTGATGCACTATTTGAAAAGCTAACTGGATTTAGGAGCCGAGGAAAGGATCAGCTGGGCAATGATATCGTCTACCCTGAAAGGACAGCCCTATTTTTGGATAAGGAATGACGGAAAGTAGCATGCGTTGGACTTCTTTATGCCTAGGGATATTGCTCTCGCTATTGTCTGCTCAAGCGATAGCTCAAGAGAGCTATCATGGGCGAGTAGTAGATGAGAAGGGAGCCCCTATCCGAGATGTCAATGTATTGCTCTACCGCACGGAGACGTCTCTCGTCGCCTACGGTTTTACTGGGGAGGATGGGAGATTCCAAATAACCACCAAGGAGGGTACTCGCCCAGTGGCGATAGGCTTTATGCTACTCGGCTATGAGACGAAGCGAATAAAGATTGAGGAGTACAGAAATGGCAGGGATATTCAGCTACAAAGCACCACTTTCGAGCTAAGGGAGGTGGATATCCGACCTGAGAGGGTTCGGCAAAGTCAAGACACATTGGTTTATACCGTATCCACCTTTAAGCTCAGTCAGGACAGAAGCATCGCCGATGTAATTAAGAAGATGCCTGGGCTATCGGTTCGCACCGATGGTCGTATCACCTTTGAGGGAAAGCCGATCAATAAGTTTTACATAGAGGGGCTCGACCTGCTCGGTTCGAAATATGCCCAAGCGAGTGAAAACCTGAATGCCGACATGATCAAAGAGGTGCAGGTGCTACAAAATCACCAACCAATAAGGAGCTTAAAGGGGGTGCAATTTAGTGAGCAAGCCGCCCTCAATATTATCCTCAAAGATGAGGTGAAGAATACCTGGACCGGCATCCTCAATGCGGGGATAGGCACCACAGCACAAGGGTCTAGTGAGTTGCTCTATAGAGGGCGATTGATGGGGATGATCTTTGGACGGCGGATGCAAAACCTTTCGATGTACAAATGCGATAACACTGGGAAGGACATCACTAAGGAGGTGCGTGACCTGGTAACGGAATTGCGGGGCAATCTGGAGGAAACAGGTCTACTAAGGAGGCTGGTAGTGCCGGCTGCTGCCATAGAGAGGGAGCGCTCTACCTTTAATCAATCGCATCTTGTTGCTACCAATCACCTCATTAAGACCAAGAATGACAATGACCTCCGCTTTCAGCTCTCTTACTTCTGGGACAGAGAGAGAGGGAATCGATCGCAGGTAACAAAGTATCTTGAGCATGAGGGAAAGATTCTAAATGAGGAGAGTAGTGTCGGTTCAAGGGTGAGCACCCTAAAAGGGGAATTGACCTACAACATCAATAAGGATCGGAATTACATCAACAACCGCCTATACGGTAGCTTTACAGTAGATAAAAGTGACGGGCTCTCTCTTTTGCAACAAAAGCAGGTAGAGCAGAGCGTGCAACTAAAGAAAACTTATCTCACGGAGAATTTTGAGATCATTCATCGCCTTGAGAATGGTCATACCCTTGAGGGAGCCTCCTTCAACACCTTTAGCCATCTGCCTGGGCAGCTACTGACGGTCGAGGGGTTTACTGAGCGGCTGGATCTATCGGCCTTTCAGTCGGATAATCATATCGCTTTCAATCACACCATTAGAGGTTTTACTCTGAGCGAACGGGTGGGCTATCAACTTAAGTACCAAGAGATGGCTATTCATTACCCAGAGGTGGATAATAAAGAGCGGTACACTCAGCAGAATTGGTATCTATCTACAGGGGTGAACTACCGAAAGGACCCATTGGCACTGAGGGCAACAGTGAAGGGGGATGTTGTCCATCGGCAGTATGGGGCGATGAAAAAGCTGAGGGTGACTTTGCAGCCTAGTTTATGGTTGCAGTATGATTTTAGTGCCATCACTAGTGCATCCCTCTCCTATAATTACTTCGAATGGCCCGATGCCCTTACTGCACTCTACCGCACTCCTATATATACCTCCTATAGAATGGTCACGGCACACAGTGGCAGCTTGGAGCATCGGGGAAACCATGCAGTGGCTCTAAGACTTAAATATCAGCATCCGATCAAGGGGCAATTTGCCACGCTCAACGCTTCGTGGAATAGGCGCACCAATGAGGTTCTTTACCAAAGTACCTTGCAATCCTCGATTTACAAGCAAACACCTACCGAAGAGCGGTATAATTCCTCTAGCTATTCTCTGAGTGCCGACTTGGCAAAGTCTTTCTTTAGGTGGCGAACACTTATCACCCTCAAGGGGCGACAGGTTTGGAGTGATTACTACCTCTTGATAAAGAGCCAGCAAGAGCCTTGGCAGTTGCAGGATAGCGAACTGAGCCTAGCCCTTTCTATGCAACCGTCGAAGGTGATTTCCTATGAGCTGAGTAGCAAAATGAAGAGCTACAAGCAGATAAATAGGAGAGACCCCTCCATCTCCAATCCTCGGATCACCACTTTCACGCACGCACTGGAGCTATTTATCTTCCCGATAAATAAGTTGGAGATTGGGTGCAAGAGTGAGTTCTATCATTACACAGATAAAAAGCTACAGAGCCATCTATTTACCGATGCTCACATCGCCTATAAGATGGATCGGTACGACTTCCGGCTCTCCTGTAGGAATATCTTTGGCAACAATGAGTATCAGAGGCGGTG
>NZ_HF988822.1:3494-4058 GCF_000435035.1 Porphyromonas sp. CAG:1061
GAGGCGGTGGCAGACTTCTACCACCGATGTTTACTCCCTTTACTACCTCCGTCCGAGAGAGATCTTTTTCGGCTTCACCATTACCCTTTAAGCTATAGCCCTTTTGGGTGAATCTCTGTTTATGTCGCCATTTTTATCTACCTTTGAGTGGTAATAAGGTAGACTTAATAATTAATGATGGCTTTTAGATATAAATTGATGGATAAATGGGGGCTCACCCTACTCTCTATGGTGGTAGGGCTAGGGCTTCTTTACTTCGTAAGCGGTGACATGATTCCCTCGGCCTCTGCCCAGAGTGGGCAAGAGGAAGCGGGAGTGGTGGAGATCAACCAAGCACAGTTTGCGGAGCTGGTTTATGACTATACTCAGGAGGGAGAATGGCAATTCAAAGGAGATAAGCCTGTGATAGTTGACTTCTATGCCGTTTGGTGCGGTCCCTGCAAAAGGCTTCGCCCACGGTTGGAGCAATTGGCACGCGAGCAGAAGGGCGAGGTGATTATCTACTCTATTGATGCTGAGAAAGCAGTGGAGCTCTCACGGCGGATCGGCATCCGTGCTTTCCCT
>NZ_HF988823.1:0-3005 GCF_000435035.1 Porphyromonas sp. CAG:1061
GTGGATTGCTCGCCCCGCATGGTTAATGATATGGCTATTGGATTACTCGATGGTTACGAGTGTATCGCCATCTTGTACGGTATCGCCCTTATTGATTTGGATAGAGCTGATGACACCATCGCGGTCGGCTTTGATCTCATTCTCCATCTTCATCGCCTCGAGCACCATGATCTTTTGGCCCTTCTTGACGCTAGCACCTACACTCACTAGGATGTCTATGATGACGCCTGGAAGTGGAGACTTGATAGGTGCACCTGATGCCTTGCCACCAGCTGCAGGAGCTGCCTTTGGTGCCTCTGCTGCGGGAGCTGGCTCCTCGGCCTTTGGTGCTACTGGAGTAGCTTTTGGTGCGGCTGCCTTTGGGGTAGCTGCTGCCCATGCCTCTTGGTCTATGTCGAAGGCTCTATCTAGCTCTACCTCGTAGCTATTGCCATTTACTCTCACCTCGGCTTTATCCTCTTTGATGCTTACCACGTCTACATGGTACTTCACGCCATTTATGGTATAGTCAAATGTCTTCATATTATTTGTCTGTCTATTCTCGTATTCTCTTTACTCACGACGCTATTGGGCTTATCGTCTCTCTGGTAGCTGACGCATGGTCAGCTCCTTTGATGCCCATGCTGAATTGCGAAGCTTTGCATCGTCGATAGTGATGATATTGCTCTCTCTATCGTGCGGTGTCCCAAGTGTCTCATGGAGTGCCAAAGCAATCGCTGCGTACACGTCCTGCGAGGAGGGAAGTTTGATATTCATAATCTTTTCCTCTTTTCTGGTGAAACTTCTTATAGTGGGATGTTATCGTGCTTCTTAGCAGGAAGGGTGAGCTTCTTATTCTGCAATTGCTTGAGGGCACGAATGATGCGGAAGCGGGTGTTGCGTGGCTCAATGACGTCGTCAATATAGCCGTAAGAAGCTGCATTGTATGGATTGGCAAAGGCCTTGCGATACTCTGCCTCCATCTCAATAGCCTTAGCTGCTGGATCCTCAGCCTCTTTCACCTCCTTAGCAAATACCACCTCTACGGCACCGCTTGGGCCCATCACTGCGATCTCGGCTGTTGGCCAAGCGTAGTTGATATCGCCACGTAGGTGCTTAGAGCTCATCACGATGTAGGCACCACCGTACGCCTTACGTAGGATGCAGGTAACCTTTGGCACAGTGGCCTCACCAAATGCATAAAGTAGCTTAGCACCGTGGGTGATCACTGCGTTGTACTCCTGACCGGTACCTGGTAGGAATCCAGGAACGTCTACGAGGGTAACGAGTGGAATATTGAAGGCGTCGCAGAAGCGTACGAAGCGGGCTGCCTTACGAGAGGCGTTCACGTCGAGTGAACCAGCCTTGCTCTTTGGTTGGTTGGCTACGATACCTACGCTCATACCGCCCATACGTGCGAATCCGCAGATGATGTTATCGGCGAAGTCTTTGTGTACCTCTAGGAACTCTCTATTATCTACGATAGCTCCCAGTACCTCGTACATATCGTAAGCCTTATTGGGGTTATCAGGGATAATATCATTGAGAACGTCCTCCATACGATCGATAGGATCGGTGCACTCTACAAGCGGTGCGGTCTCCATATTGTTGGAGGGGATAAAGCTAATCAACTTCTTGATGAGGTCGATACCCTCTAGCTCGGTAGCTACGGCGAACTGTGCTACACCACTCTTAGAGGCGTGAACTGATGCACCACCTAGCTCCTCTTGGGTTACATCTTCGTGGGTAACGGTCTTCACTACCTTTGGTCCGGTAAGGAACATATAAGAAGCACCCTCTACCATGATGATGAAGTCGGTAAGGGCTGGTGAATAAACGGCACCTCCAGCACATGGACCGAAGATAGCTGAGATCTGTGGTACTACACCGCTAGCAAGGATATTGCGCTCGAAGATCTCGGCATATCCCGAAAGGGCATTGACGCCCTCTTGGATACGGGCACCTCCTGAATCGTTGATGCCGATCACTGGAGCACCTACACGCATCGCCATATCCTGGATCTTGCAGATCTTGGCAGCGTGCATCTCACCTAGTGAGCCTGCAATGGCTGTAAAGTCTTGTGCAAAGACATAAACGAGACGGCCGTCAATGGTACCGCAACCTGTAACTACACCATCGCCGAGGACTTTCTTCTTGTCCATGCCGAAGTTGGTAGAGCGGAGCTCCACAAACATATCTATCTCCTCAAAGCTTCCCTTATCGAGTAGCTGGTCAATTCGCTCGCGGGCGGTCATCTTGCCCTTGGCGTGCTGCTTTTCGATTCTTGCTTCGCCACCACCGAGACGTGCCTTCTGACGCATCTCGATCAGCTGCTGTAATTTATCTACTTGAGTACTCATATCTAATACTTCTATGTGATTTATTCTTCTCTGTAGCTACCGCTTGTTACTTCTCCTCTGGGTGGCAGCAAAACTCGGTTAGCACCTTACCAGTAGACTTGGGGTGTGCGAAGCCGATCATCAGACCCTCTGCACCACGGCGAGCTTGCTGGTCGATCAGTGTAACGCCCTTCTCCTTGGCCTCTTGGAGTGCCTTGTCGGTATCATCTACGCAGTAAGCGATGTGGTGGATACCCTCACCACGCTTCTCGATAAACTTAGCGATGGTGCTATCAGGGCTGGTAGGCTCTAGTAGCTCTATCTTGGTCTCGGAGTTACCTACCTTGAAGAAGGCAGTCTTCACCTTTTGGTCGGCAACCTCTTCGATGTTGTAGCACTTCCAGCCTAGTACGTTTTCGTAATAAGGACGGTGCTCTTCGATGCTCTTTACAGCAATCCCTAGATGCTCAATGTGTGAGATGTTCATACTAATTTCCTAATGTTATATGTTAATATTATGTTTATCCTCCTTCAAAAAGCTAATCTGCCTACTGGGTTGATACAGTATTAGCGACCTTATCGCAAATATAGACTTTATTCTGTAAATAGCCACACAATTAGGGCAATTATTTAGGGGTTACGCATTGAAAATATCTTACCGCGTGGTATTAATCGGAATATCTATGG
>NZ_HF988824.1:0-4595 GCF_000435035.1 Porphyromonas sp. CAG:1061
TCCGTCTGACCTCCCGCGAGGGGAGGTCATTACTACATTATCCTCAACAGCTGGGATATGATTATTCGTACTGTTACACGTACACGGATTGCATAGTTAACACCACGGACAAATCCGTACCACAAATAAGAAGGCAGATGGTCTTCGTACAACAGCCTAAAAAAGCAACAGCTAAGTGGTCAAAAGTTTAGTTGCAACAAAGCAAATGCTTAGTTGCAACTCGGCATTTGCTTAGTTGCAACTCGCCGATCGCTTAGTTGCAACTCAGTTTTTGCGTTTATATAATGTTGAATATCAGTTTGTTATAAATGGTTTTTTTGAACCACTACTTTCTCCTATTTTATAGGGTCATTAAGTTATGAATACACTCCTAATGGGTAACCCCTGGGAAAAATAATGGGCCGGGGTTTGGCACATTGGATATTTTATGTATCTTTGCCATTGCAAATTTGGAATGGCGAGATAGCTCAGTTGGTTAGAGCGCAGGATTCATAATCCTGAGGTCCCGGGATCGTACCCCGGTCTCGCTACGAATTTTTCAAAACTTTGTCGAGGCGAGCCGTACCGTGATGGTATGGTTCGCCTGTCTTTTTACCCAAATTGTCATTTGGTACCTAATACTCGTGGAGCCTAGTATATCGTATGAGACAACAGCTAATCATCACTTCGGATATTATCCAATGAGTGTATATTTGTTTGCTTATTAGATATAAAATATATACCTTTGTGGTGTCTCAATATTGAGGCAAATAATCTTTAGTCCGTTTCCTATGAGAAAAAGAGACGTGCTGAAGTTACTTGAAAAGAATGGCTGGCAGATAGTCAGAGGTGGCAAAGGCAGTCACACTAAGCTGAAGAAGGATGGGAAGATGGTAATAGTACCAGGTCACAACCTATCAAGCGAGGTGAAGCCTTTTCTGCTGAAAGAGATTCTAAAGCAAGCTGGAATCGAAGAGTAACTTTGGGGGTAAGGGGTCATCCCTTACCTACTAAAGATTTAAGTTGAATGTCAATTTTTAGCGACTAGTGATGAAGATTAGAGTTACTATTAACTTTGAGGACAATGGCTATAGTGCCTATTCTCGTGATGTGCCAGATGTACTTTTGACTGCTCAGGGAGAGACGCTTGATGAGGTTAAGAAAGATATGCTAGAGGTGATTGAGGAAGTCAAATCAATGGATGATGCCCCTTTGATCTTGAAGCAAGGGTATGAAGTGGATTGGGCTTTCTCCATTCCAGCTTTTCTAAGCAAGTTCGAAGGAATGCTCTCTCAGTCTGGCCTTGCCTTACTTTCTGGTATCAATCCAAGTCTTCTATCTGCCTACAAAAGCGAACAGAAAAAGCCTAGTAAAGCACAAGTAGATAAGCTACAGCAAGCAGTGAATAAGTTTGCCAATGATCTTCTATCTACTCCACTCACTGTATAAGTTCTTACCCCTAATGGGTTACTCAAGGAGGGTGCTATTAAGTGTTGCTTGCAAGTTTTATTGACACAGCACCCTCCGTTATTTACCTCTTTCTTTTCTTGCTGTGATATGTTAGGGTCGATTGGAAAGTCTCTATCCCTTTATAGTCCTCCCCCGCTTCGGTCTATTTTGTGTCATCTTTATCCATATTGTCAGTTGCTCCCCTTATGGCCCCCTATTGGCACTAAGTTTGCATATTATGGGGTAGTGTAACATCAATTCAATACAATATATAATATGAGCGAACAGGTAAAAAATGGAAAGATAGGGGTGCAGAGTGATAATATGTTCCCTATCATCAAGAAGTTTCTTTATAGCGACAATGAGATATTTCTCCGTGAGATTGTCTCCAATGCAGTGGATGCTACGCAAAAGCTAAAGACGCTCGCCAATAAAGGGGAATACGAGGGTAGCCTTGAGGACCTGAAGGTGGAGGTGAAGATCGATGGCGACAAGCTGATCATCAGTGACCACGGTGTGGGGATGAGTGCGGAGGAGATTGAGAAGTATATCAATCAGATCGCCATCAGTGGTGCGGAGGAGTTTGTGGAGAAGTACAAGGACGATGCCGCCAATATCATTGGGCACTTCGGGCTGGGATTCTACTCGAGCTTTATGGTCTCGGACAAGGTGGAGATCTATACTCAGAGCTACAAAGAGGAGGAGGAGAGTATCCGCTGGAGCTGTGAGGGCAACCCTGAGTTTCAGATGGAGGTAGCGGAGAAGCGCCCACGTGGTACCGACATTATCCTTCACATCGATGAGGAGAGTAAGGAGTTTTTGGATCCTACGCGTATCCGTCAGCTACTGGAGAAGTATGCTAAGTTCCTCCCTGTGCCCATTGTCTTCGGTAAGAAAAAGGAGTGGAAGGATGGCAAGGAGGTGGAGACCGATGAGGATCTGGTGATCAATGAGACGGCTCCGCTTTGGACGAAGGCGCCTTCGGAGCTGGAGGATAAGGATTATGAGGCGTTTTATGAGACGCTTTTCCCAATGAGTGAGAAGCCACTCTTTTGGATACACCTCAATATCGACTACCCATTCAATCTGACTGGTATCCTCTACTTCCCTAGGGTGAAGAGCAATATGGATCTGCAGAAGAATAAGATCCAACTCTACAGCAATCAGGTCTTTGTTACCGATTCGGTGGAGGGGATTGTGCCGGACTTTTTGATGCTACTGCATGGGGTGATTGATTCGCCAGATATTCCTCTTAATGTATCAAGGAGCTATCTGCAGGCGGATCACAATGTGAAGAAGATATCGGCCTACATCACTCGTAAGGTGGCGGATAAACTGACCGAGCTCTTTAAGGAGGACCGCAAGAACTTTGAGGAGAAGTGGGAGGTGCTGGACCTCTTCGTGAAGTATGGTATGCTCACGCAAGAGAAGTTTTATGAAAAGGCGGAGAAGTTTGCCCTACTCAAGAATACGGAGAAGAAGTACTTTACGCTCGAGGAGTACCGGGAGCTGATTTCGGCCAACCAAACCGATAAAGAGGGGCATGTAGTCTATCTCTATGCGGTGGATACGGAGCAGCAATATAGCTACATCAAGGAGGCCAATGCCCGTGGGTATGATGTACTTCTGATGGATGGGCAGCTGGATATTCACCTGATTAGTATGCTGGAGCAGAAGTTGGCACAGTCGCACTTCGTGAGGGTGGATAGCGATACGCTGGACAACTTGATCCGGAAGGCGGATGATGAGAAGAAGGAGAGTGACGTCTCGGAGGAGGATCAGGAGCTTCTACGTCAGCTCTTTGAGGCACAGCTCCCTAAGGAAGATAAGGTGATGATCTCGGTGCAGACGGGTCATCAGGGCAGTGATGCGAAGCCTATCCTACTAGTGCAAGGGGAGTATATGCGTAGGATGAAGGAGATGGCGGCAATGCAGCAAGGGATGAACTTCTATGGCGAGATGCCCGATAGCTATGTGCTGAACCTGAATCTCGACCACCCTCTAGTGCAGGGAATCGCTTTGGTATTCAATGAGACGGATCACCCCGACTACTCGGCTCTGCTGGCCGATAAGCGTGGACAAGAGGCACGTGTCTCGGCCATTCAACAGCAGTTGGGCGATGAGAAGCTGAGTGATGAGGAGAAGAAGACCCTTCGGGAGGATCTCTCATCTACGCACACCAAGATTGAGGAGATAGAAGGAAAACTCAAGGAGATCTACAGTTCCTTTGGCGAGGAGCACAAGATCATCTCGCAGCTGATAGACCTCGGCTTGCTTTCTAGTGGTCTACTCAAGGGCAAGGCACTGGATAGCTTCGTGACCCGCTCAATGGAGCTCTTGAGCCGTAAGTAACTATTTTGAGGCCCTTGCACGAATGCGATCTGCGGCGTTGCTTTCGGGATTCGGGCTCGGTCACGTACGAGAGTACGCTCCCAGCACCCTCACCCTCAGCGCCTAGCATCTCATCCTGTCGCCCTCACCCTCAGCGCCTTGCATATCATCATTCGTGCAAAGTCTCATTTTGTAATGATAAACCCGAATGGGGTGGCTTTTCTAGGCCACCCCATTTTATTTAATCATTACTGTAGTAGCACCAAAGCCATTACAAGGTGGTCAGTATGGTGAAAGCTAAGAAGCCAGTCAGTACAATCAGTGCTACGGCCTTTTCTTGTCTCTTAAACTTTTTGGATAGTACGAAATAGGTGGCAAGTGCCACGGTGAATAGTGCTTGTAGGGCGATGAGAATGATGGCGGTGGTGGTTTCTCCGCCCCGCATAGAATAACGTGCCACTATCCCGAGCACAAACCAAATGCTCATAGGGATAACGACCCATCGGCGATCCTTTAGTACCTGTTTTGAATCAAGGTATTGCTCTTGTTTTTCAATACTGCTCATAACTCATAAGATTTTAGTCGGTTCTTTTAATTGGTTTGCTGTAAAGGTACGCATAATTCCAATACTTTGCCCCCTCAATGACTGCCTTTTCTCTGGGTGTTGCGACTTTGTCGCTTAATTATTCTTTGAAATCTAAATCTAGGCTTGAATAGCTAAGAGATTTCACCTAAAATTGGTATCTTTGTATTTGGAAGTTACGAAAAGAGTGTAATTTATTGGAAATGAGCGTTGGTTAATCGCTCTTGATAGTAATAGGTTACGATTTAGTTAG
>NZ_HF988825.1:0-6458 GCF_000435035.1 Porphyromonas sp. CAG:1061
ATTTAAGAGGGACCTCTGCCGAGGTCCTTACTCTATTATCCTTCACAGCTTGTATATCATCATTCGTACAACAGTCTCTTATAATGCATAACCCCTAGGAGAAAGGTGGTTGATGGTGGGTGGGGATAAGGTTATTATGGGGTTGTTGAATTTGGGTTGAGTGCTTAAAATGAGTTAATATTTGTCTCAATTTAGGGCGAGGAGAAGCGAAATCAAAGGGTAGCTGTATGGTATTATAAACCAATGGGTTAGGAGGGTGGAGATTGAGACCGTATCTAAGCGGTTGCTAAGACCGTATCTAAGTGATCGGCGAGTTGCAACTAAGCGATCGACGAGATGCAACTAAGCAATCGGTTTGTTGCAACTCAGTTGGGGCTTTTGTAGAGTGTTGGATATCAGTAGGTTGTGAGGGGGTACCTACGCAGCCCTATTTCGGGTGAGTTTTTTCACTTTATTTTACAGGTTTTGGGCTGTTGGAAAGGAGCTCTTGTTTTGAGGGTGCCTTATCGGACAAGTCGGACAGATCGGACAGGTCGGACGAGTCGGCCGTATCGTAGTGTAAACAGATGATAATGACCTCGGCCGAGGTCCTTTTTGTCTTTCTTGTTGACTAGAAATAATAAGGGCCGGCTATGTATATAGCCAGCCCTTATTGTAGCTTTTGTAGCTCTGAAAGCTTTAGAAGCTTCTCTTCTCGCGGATACGAGCCTTCTTACCTGTGAGCTTACGTAGGTAGTATAGCTTAGCACGACGTACGTGTCCTACCTTGTGTACGATAATCTCGTCAATGAAGGGTGAATTTAGAGGAAAGATTCTCTCTACACCTACACCGCTTGAAAGTTTACGCACGGTGAAACGACGGTTGTCGCCCTCACCTACGATTTTGATCACGTCACCACGGAAGGTCTGGATACGCTCCTTATCACCCTCCTTAATTCGGTAGGCTACAGAGATCGTGTCACCGCTCTTGAAGTGGGGATGCTGCTTACCTACAGCCATCTCTTGCTCTACTAGCTTGATTAAGTCCATTGTACTTTTTGCTTATATTAATTAGTATTGTCTAAACGCAATATAACTAGGTCACACATAAATTCCTAGCAGAGATTACGCAAAGCACCGCAAAGATACCAAATATATATGGTATTTCAAAGTGGAGAATGTTGCACGAAGTGCCATTCTCGCACATTTGATTCAAATGTGCTAAGACTTTGCACGAAGGATGAGATGCAAGGCGCTGAGGGTGAGGGTGCTGGGAGCGTACTCACGTACGTGACCGAGCCCGAATCCCGAAAGCAACGCCGCAGCTTGCCTTCGTGCAACAGTCTCAAGTGGTGGAACGCCCCTTAGCGTAGGCGGTCCATAAATCTGATGGTCTTTTCATCGACCGCAATGCCTCGGTAAGCAAGATAATCAAATATCATTGCCACGATAGGAAATGCCAGCCAAGGGGTGATGCTCATAGACCACCAATCTTGGGTAGTAGTATTTACTATGGCCTCAATGAAGCTAGGACGATAGACTAAAAAGACCAAGAGGTAGAAGCCTACTTTAATAAGCAGGTTGAATATAGTGAGTCGCATCTGAAGGACCCTCTTACGGTAGAGGAAAATGGAGATGAAACTAATTAGAGTAATCGCCGCGGTAAGACCGAAAAGCACCCAGGAGGGCTGTACGAGCTCTCCCGAAAGGTCCTCGAGTCCAGTCGCTTTGAACGCGTAGACCATATCCTGTGTGGTGACCTTTGCAAAGGTGAGGAATAGCATCGCTAGCATCAGTAGTCCTGATGCTAGGAGGTAGAGGGTTTGTTTTCTCTGTATCATATTGAGTTATCTATTTATCTGAATAAAAAAAACAGTGAATAGCAGTCCTCACAACCTCGCATGGTGTGGCGACAATCTATCCACTGCTTATACTTATTAGGTGATTTAGAGACCTTGATCCTCCTCCTCCTCAACCTGCTCCAGTGGATTACGGAAGTAGACTTCCCCCTCCTCAAACTCCTTTGCTGCCACGAGAGAGGGCTTAGGAAGACGCTCGTAGTACTTGGAGATCTCTATCTGCTCTTGGTTTTCAGTGTACTCCTCCAAAGTGTCGGTGTAGGTCGAAAACTCCTGTAGCTTCTGCTCCAGAGCACTCTTCATATCTGCAGATATCTGATTGGCTCTTTTGCTCATAATCACTACCGACTCGTATAGGTTGCCTGTAGGCTCGCTAAACTTTTCCAAGTCGCGTGTCACAGTTGTTGTTGGGGTATTTGTCTTCTTTTTCATCATCTATCTATCTTATCTATTTGGTCATCCTATTTTATTGCCAGTCCGCATTGGGGTCAATGTTCTTTTCGGCATACTCAAAGTACTTATCCACCGTCTTGCGATACTTTCCCTCGGGAAACTCGTTGATGAAGTTGTAGTACTCATCACGGAGGTCTCTCAGTCGCTGCTGCTGCTTCTCCACCACACTATTCTTGGCTATCTGATAGAGCGATGCCACCACATAGTAGTGCATCTCCTCCTTGTGGATAGAGTAGGGGTAGCTCTTCATTGCATTGCGAGCGGTGATGATGCAACTCTCGTAATTATTGAAAATATAATTGCCGAGGTTGTAGTATAGCTTGGCACTGAGCACCTCCTTCTCCGCTAGATTCTCCTGAAGGCTAAAGAGTAGTTGCTTTGCCTCCTCCGCTTTTTCGCTCTGTGGATAATAGTCTAGGAATAGCTGTAGCTCCTGCATTGCTGCAATGGTCTTTGCCTGATCCAGACGAGGGTCGGGGATATCCTGAGCTAAGCCATAGCCCGAATAGAAGCGTGCCAATTCAGTGTATTCACCATTTGGAAACTCCGTATAGTATTGGCTAAAAGCCGTCTGTGCCTGCACATAATCCTTTGCCTTGTAGTAGGCTTGTGCCTTGAGGTAGAGTGCTTGCTCCATCTCGCTACTACCGCGGAAATAGGGGAGTATCTCCTCAAGCGTTTGAGCGGCCCATTCGTACTTTCCAGTATTATAAAACTTCTTGGCATAGGAGTACTTCTCGTACAGGTCGGTGCTTTTCTGCACCTTCGTCAGCTCGTTACACGAGGAGAGTAGGAGCACGAAGAGTAGTCCAATGAGTGAACCAATGAGTGAAAATCTAGATATTTGCTTCATATAAGTGAGCCATCATACTTTTAATACTTCTGGCAAAGATACCAATTTAATCACTATCTCCCTATTTCTATTCTCTAAAAATGTGCCACGCCGCCTCGGCCTGAAGGTAGAGCATACGCTCGCCATTCATTTTAATACACCCCTCGGGGGCTGCATTGAGGAAACCAGCAAAGTGCCTATCGTACGAAAGGTCGTAGAGTATATGCCCTTTCCCCACAGCGTGATAAGGTATGGGTGGTACCTCATGTGGCATCTTAGGTCCTCCTAGTGGCGTCGCATTGACGATGAGTTGCACCTCTTCCTCAATATAATTAGGAGTGAGGCTCTCATACGCTATCATTCCACTCCCCTCTGCCGGGTGACGAGAGACCATGATCGGGTCGATGCCCAGGCCTTTAAGTGCAAAAGCTACCGCTTTGCTAGCTCCACCACTTCCCAGTATCAGTGCCTTTCGGGTGGTATCTAAGTCTAAGTGCTGAAGCGACTTGGCAAAGCCTACTACATCGGTATTGTACCCGAATAATTGTTGTCCAACCCGCTTTACCGCATTAACCGCTCCCACGCTTTTAGCGATATCCGAAGCAATGTCCACCCGCTCGTACATCCACTCTTTATAAGGAGTGGTCACCATAACGCCCTTCCACGAGCCCTTCTCTTGGAGCTCTTGCAAAAAGCGGTCGGGGTCATCGCAATCCACCAGTTCAAAGGAGCCATCCGTCACCCCTTCCTTAGCCCAAATGGTGTCCCAGATCTCAGGAGACCTACTGTAGCCAATCCCCTTGCCGAGCAAAGCGTACCTATTCATCGTACCCTTTCGGCACTTTTGATCTTTGAGAGCTCACTATAAATGCCAGCAAAGGCATCGCTCTTAGGCTTATATCCCACATACAAAGCAGCCACTCCAGGGAGATAGACTTTGTAATAGGTGTTGATAAAGCCCGCCATTCGCATCAGTCCCTCCATCTGCCGTCGTTGGGGCACCTTGCGAATGCTCTCGCCTAGATATTGATAAGCCGCTTTATTCCTCCCCAGTAGCTGACCGATGAAAGGAATCACTTGGTCCACGTGCAGGTTATACCCCGCCTTGGTGATTGGGTTCGACGGCACACAAAGCTCCAGCACCGCCACCATACCGCCTGGCCGAAGTACACGGTACATCTCCTGATAACCACGAGCGATCGACTCAAAGTTGCGTACCCCAAAGGCACAAGTGACCACATCGAAGTGCTCCTCCTCAAAAGAGAGATCCATCGCATCCTCCACCGAGACCTTTACTTGGCTCAGCCCCTTCCGGAGTGCTTTCTGAACCCCTATCTCCAGCATGTTGATAGAGAGGTCACTCGCCACCACCGTTGCCCCCTTGCATTGCTCTGCGAGGAGAAGAGTGAGGTCGCCAGTCCCTGCGGCCAAGTCCAGAATCAGCTCTGGCCGCTCCACCGCCACGTGCTCCACCAGGTCTTTACGCCAAAGTTGGTCCAGCCCGAGGCTATTCACCCGATTGAGGAGGTCGTAGGTAGGGGCTATGTCGTCAAACATAGCCCTTATCCGACCTGCAAATGTAGCTTCCCTTACTTCCTCGCCTTTAGCCATTGAGTTAGGTTCTTTTCGATTCTAGAGTGAATATCCTCAGTGGGGTGCTTCTCAAAGGACTCCCCCGTCAAGTGCTCATACAGCTCTATGTACCTATCCGTCACGCTATCGCAGTACTCCGGAGTCATCTCAGGGATTTGTTGCCCCTCCTTGCCTTGGAAGCCGTGCTCTATCAGCCACTTCCTCACAAACTCCTTGGAGAGTTGGCGCTGTGGTTCCCCCTTCTCAAAGAGATCTTGATAAGAGTCCTTGTAGAAGTAACGAGAGGAGTCGGGGGTATGGATCTCATCAATCAGATAGATCTTACCATCCTTCTTGCCAAATTCGTACTTCGTATCCACTAGGATCAGACCGTGCTTCTCAGCCAGTTCCGTGCCTCTTTCAAAGAGGGCATAGGTGATACGCTCTAGCTCCTCATAATCCTCCTTAGAGACCAATCCCGAGGCGATGATCTCCTCACGAGAGATATCCTCGTCATGACCCTCATCCGCCTTGGTGGTAGGAGTGATAATTGGGCGGTCGAACTTTTGATTTTCTTTCAGTCCTTCAGGAAGGGTGATACCACAAATGGTGTGCTGACCCGAGCTGTAGGTACGCCATGCACTACCAGTGATATAACCACGAATCACCATCTCCACCTTAAAGGGGGTGCACTTGTGCCCGATGGTCACCATAGGGTCGGGAGTGTCTATCTTCCAGTTCTGGACAATGTCGGCCGTAGCGTCGAGGTTTTTGGCCGCAATCCTATTGAGGATCTCCCCTTTATAAGGGATTCCCTCAGGCAGAATCACATCAAATGCCGAAATCCTATCGGTCACCACCATTGCTAGGAGGTCCCCCTCCAAGGTGTAGACGTCTCTTACCTTGCCATGATATAGATTTTTGATCCCTGGCAACTGAAGATCAGTATTGGTCAATGCTTTAGCCATAATATATGTTTGATTAAGTGTGTTGTATTTTATTCTTCCGTTGTTTCTTCACCTGCCCCTTCATTTCGGTCGTACGCCTCCACGATCGCTTGAACCAGACCGTGACGCATAATATCCTTCTTCTCAAAAGTGAGCCACCCGATGCCATCTACTTGCTTGAGTATGCATTGGGCTTCTCTTAGACCCGAGGGGACGCCCCTAGGGAGGTCCACCTGCGTCATATCCCCCGTGATGATCATCTTAGCACTCTGCCCCAGTCGGGTGAGGAACATCTTCATCTGGTGTGGCGTGGTATTTTGTGCCTCATCTAGGATAATCACCGCATCATTCAGCGTCCTACCACGCATATAGGCGAGCGGAGCAATCTGTATCACGCCACTCTCCATGTACTCCTTTAGCCGAATGCCAGGGATCAACTCCTGTAGTGCATCATACAGCGGTTGGAGGTAAGGGTCCAGCTTATCCTTCATCTCTCCAGGGAGAAAACCGAGCTTCTCCCCCGCCTCCACTGCTGGACGGCTGAGGATAATCCTTCGCACCTCCTTCATCTTGAGTAGCTTCACCGCCATCACTATGGCGAGAAAAGTCTTACCCGAGCCCGCCGGCCCAGTGGCAAAGACCAAGTCGTGCGACTCAATCAGCTCAATCAGCTTCGATTGGTTAGGCGTGCGGGCGGTGATCGGTTTGCCCCCCGCTCCATAGATGATCACCCCTTCCGACGAAGCCTCATCACGGCTCTCCTCGCCAGCGATCATCGCCTCGATGCTACTCTCTGTAAGTGAATTAAACTTCGTA
>NZ_HF988826.1:0-1695 GCF_000435035.1 Porphyromonas sp. CAG:1061
CCCTCACTCTTCTTATTGAATTTTGTCAAATAGTGTCTCCGCAGACATCACTCTCTCTACTATACCATAGGAGGTATAGTACACCTTGCCAGATCCACGGCTCGCCAATAGTGAGGTTCCTCCTCGTAGCTTCTCACCTTGCAACCCAATAGGGGCTACATTTTCCTTGGCACCGTCCATCTTTGCGTAGAGGGTGGCTGTCGTCTCATCTCCATCCAGACAGATAGAGTAGATAGGTGTATCGGTAGCTCTCAAGCTGGCACTATTGCAGGCCCACGCATTGGCTACCCTCGAGGTAGCATCATCTACCGACCAGATGACTAGCACCGCCTTAGGCTCATTGGCCAAAGTCTCGGCTAGATCACAGCCATCCACCACCATACTTGGTATCTGTTCGCCAGGGTTCAGCCCCTTATCGGCACGTCCTGAAATCACTCTCCCTGATAAAAGCCCAAGGGCAACGAGAGTTACCAGCATACCAAGTAGCATAGTTTTTAGTCTCATAAAAGTCTATCTAAATTCCACTTAACCCACCAAAGACACCCTTCACAGGCATCACAGAGGATGGGCCTCCGAGTTTCGGAGCATGGTGGCACTTCACTAAGTACCATCAAAAATCTTGGCAAAGATAGCAAATATATTATATATCCACACCCATTTATACTTTTTTATCAAGTTGTTTTGATCTTATAACGACCTAAAACCAAGAGTATATACCGTTGTATTCCAACGCATTGATGGTATCAAAGCAAGCAGACGAGCAATGAATATATGAGGTTTCATCATATCCAACACTGAGCGACGGCAAAGCACCTTCAGCTGGGGGTGCAAAGCTTCAACCTCGGCGATACTATCATAGCCTGACCTGAATACGGCCTGTGAGTGGCGAAGAGTATCGTGCTTCTGTTGATGCTTCACAATGGTATTATTCAATAAATCACCCACCAAAGTCACTCTTTCACCAAAAGCGGCATAAAGTCGCTCCAGTAGCTCTCTGATCTCTGCATCGGTGAAATACATAAGTACCCCTTCAATGACCAAAACAATATGAGTGGTAGGTGCCGTCATGCCTTTTAATTGTTCGATAAAATCGGGTGAGGTAAGGTCGGAAGTGACACTCGTAACCCCATTGAGAGGTGGCACCACCTCTTTTCTTATATTCATTACCTCTTTAAGGTCTAGATCCACCCTCGGGTAGTTTGAGAGGGATGAGAGCGTCCGATGCCATCGAGTGTCAAGCCCACAACCAGCATTCACCAACAAGATAGACTCAGGTGAGTGCTCTAAGGCTATTCTCACAGCTTCGCTATCGCAATACCCTGCCCGAACAAGACAGCCATAGTAGCTCATCTTATTCCAGCCACCATATTTATCCCAGTTGAAGTCAATTTGATTAGCGACATCAATAGCTACTCTATCGCCAAGTATTGGGTGAGGGCTCTCAGCATCTTTCCACCTCATCAATAGTGGGATTAAAAGCGTCTCCTCCACCGCATCAAAGTTTATTTTCCTTTTATCTGCCATCATCATCTTATCTTTTCATAAATCCGATTAGCAAAGCTCCCCAAATAGTCGCATTATCACAATACCTACCTTAAGGTATATTGATTGCTGATAATTGTGTACTTTTAGAAAAGTAAGGTAAAACAAGTAGCAGAAGGAGAGGTAGTATCCCAAAAAGTGTGTAAGGCAGAA
>NZ_HF988827.1:0-2582 GCF_000435035.1 Porphyromonas sp. CAG:1061
CCGCTGTAATTGACTGAGCCAGCGTACAGCCAGCCCCCTTCACTGGGATCAGCACCTTTTTATCGGGCGAAATAATCGAGGCGGTCTCTGCCATAAACTCCACCCCACAGAATAGGATGATATCGGCATCCGTCTCGCCTGCCACCCTCGACAGACCCAAGGAATCGCCCAGGTAGTCGGCCACCCTCTGCACCTCAGGTCGGGCATAATAGTGTCCTAGGATAATAGCATTCTTCTCCTTCTTCAGTCGGTTGATCTCCTTTATAATAGCTTCCATCTTTACTTACTCACTTCAAAATTCATACTCATATCTAGGGCACGGACACTATGCGTCAAAGCTCCAACGCTGATAAAATCAACTCCCGTCTCCGCCACCTCACGGATCCGCTCGTGGGTGATATTTCCCGAGGCCTCCGTCGCTGCGTTATTGCCAATCAGAGCTACCGCCTCCTTCATCAGAGAGGTACTCATATTATCCAGCATAATAATGTCGGCACCCCCTTGCAGTGCCTCCTGTACCTCCTCCAGATTGGTGGTCTCCACCTCTACCTTTACCGAGATAGGGAGCGTTGCCTTCACCTGCTTGATGGCCTTAGAGATGCCACCTGCCGCTTTGATATGATTATCCTTGATCATCGCCATATCATAGAGACCCATACGGTGGTTGGTACCGCCCCCATGCTTCACTGCCAACTTATCAGTAAGCCGATGCCCTGGCACCGTCTTACGGGTATCGAGCAATTGGGCCTTCGTGCCAGCAATCAGGTCGACCATTTGTCGGGTAGCAGTAGCAATACCACTCATCCTCTGTAGGAAGTTGAGCATCAACCGCTCACTAGTGAGGAGGTCGCGATAGGTACCCTCGATCTTAAGGATCTTATCGCCCTTTGCCACACGATCACCATCCTGGAGATAAGGCTCAAAGAGGTACTTCTCCGTTGAAATGGTCTCCAACACCCGCTCCGCCACCGCGAGCCCCGAAATCACACCATCAGCCTTGGCGGTAATAAGTGCAGTAGCACGCTCACCTCTGCCAATCAGTGCGTTAGTGGCGAGGTCGCCAGTGGAGATATCCTCCTCTATGGCAATATCTATCAATTGGTCCAGTAAGTATTCTCTATTCATGGTATTTTACTTTAGTAATCTTATTCTCTTGTATCTCTGTATGGTAGGCCGCCTCTGGTGGCAAAGTCTCCGGGAAATCCTTGCGATAATGTCCCCCACGGCTCTCCTCCCTAAACTCTGCCGAAAGCATAATCAGCTGAGCCACCAGATGGTGATTGTACACCTCCCGCACGGCTATACTCTCCTTCGCCAAGTCCTCCAACTCCGAAAGTCGCTCTGTAACCTCTGCCAATCCTTTCTGCAGACGCTTAGAGCTTCGCACGATGCCCGCTCGCTTCATCAATATCTTGCCTAGGCGCTTCATCATCTTCCGTCCCTTTTCTGCCATCCACACCTCATCGTCAAAGCCTTCACGAAGCTGTACTGGAGGCTGAATAGTAGTGGGGTAAACCATTGGCGTATCGGCTAATTCCTCGATATGGCGGGCGATCCTCGTGGAGTAGACAAGGCACTCTACGAGAGAGTTGCTAGCGAGTCGATTGGCACCCATCAGCCCCGTCGAGGAGACCTCTCCTACGGCATAAAGGCCATCGATAGAGGTGTGTCCATTGAGATCCACACGCACACCGCCTACTGTGTAGTGCGCTGCTGGGGCAATCGGTATCTCGGTGGCTAAGTCGAGCCCATACTTCTGTAGTTCTTTTGAAATGGTGGGGAAGCGCTGGTATATCTTCTGGGGATCCAAGTGACGAAGGGAGAGGGTGATGCTATCCACATCGTACTTTTGCATCTCGCTATAGATCTCACGCGCCACCACATCACGAGGTGCCAATTCGGCCAAAGGGTGTCGACCGACCATAAAGCGCTCCCCATCGGGATTGAGCAGATAAGCACCCTCGCCACGAACCGCTTCGCTAATCAGATAGGAGGGGGCACCCTTGAGGTGCAGAGCAGTGGGGTGAAACTGTATAAACTCCATATCTCGCACCACTGCCCCTGCTTGGTAGGCAATCGAAAGGCCATCGCCCAATGCGGTAGGTGGATTGGTAGTGGGTCTATAGAGAGCAGCAGCTCCTCCAGTAGCCAATACCACAGAGTGGGCGTAGTACGCCTCTAGCTGCCTAGCCTCAGCATCCCATATCCATGCTCCATAGCAGCGGTACTCTTCCACAATCAACGCTATCAATGTATGGTGTTCAAAGAGGGTAATCCCAGGCTCCCCCTTTACCTTAGAAATCATAAAGCGGGAGATCTGACGCCCTGTGGCATCGCCCCCAGCATGTAAAATGCGGTGATGATGGTGCCCTCCCTCAAGACCCAAAGCGAGATGCCCATCGACACTATCGAACTGCATCCCGAGCCGCTCCAGCTCCTCCACCGCCTTGGGTGCCTCCTCGGTCAGCACACGGACCGCTTCGGGATCGCAAAGACCCGCCCCCGCCACCATAGTATCTTCATAGTGCTCTCTAGGACTATCGCTAGAGGAGGTGACCGCTGCCATACCGCCCTGAGCAAAG
>NZ_HF988828.1:0-8824 GCF_000435035.1 Porphyromonas sp. CAG:1061
CGGTGCAGGGAGAGCTACAGGAGCGGCTCTCGACCATCCTCCGACAACCGATTAAGGTGGTGGGGGCGGGGCGAACCGATACGGGGGTACATGCCACTTCAATGGTCGCCCACCTAGATGTGAGCGAGGAGATAGGGGAGCGACTCCCGGAGGCGATCTTTCGGCTCAATCGCTTCCTTCCGCCCGATATATTGATTCTGAAGTTGCAGAGCGTTGCCCCCGACTTTCACGCACGCTTTAGTGCCACCAGTCGGAGCTACGGCTATTACCTCTCCCTCTACCCTAGCCCATTTCGGCGGAAGTACCATACGCTGGTGACCACTCCGCTCGACTTTGAGCAGATGAATCGGGCTACAAGTAAGCTCCTAGGTCGGCACGACTTCTCTTCCTTTGCCAAGAAGCACTCCGACGTCACCAACCACTTCTGCACTGTCACCCAAGCGGAATGGCAGGACTTAGGCGATGGGGAATGGGTCTTCAAGGTGACGGCCAACCGATTTCTCCGAAGTATGGTGCGGGCTCTCGTCGGCACACTGCTAGAGGTGGGAATGGGCAACCTCACCCCCGAGGAGTTTGGGGCGATCCTGGAGCGTGCCGACGACGAGTACCCCTTCAATACCGCTCCCGCCACTGGCCTCCGCCTAGAAGCGGTCACCTACCCACCCCACCTACTCGGCACCCTCCTCTTCCAAGCCACCTAATCAGGAGGGGTGCCTAATCGGACGAGTCGGACAGGTCAGACAAGTCGGACGCCGCACCTTCGGGTGCTCTTTTTTAGCCTTTGTCCGAGGAAAAGGACCTCGCGGAGGTCATTATCTTGACCGAGTAGAGACTGTTGCACGAAGGCGTCGTCCTTGATTACTTTTGCCAAATAGTTGACATCTGGCATTAATTTTCTTATATTTGTAAAATTATTTCCCAACTCACTGTAGGTTTTCAATATAGCCACATTGAGAAGGGGTCAACCCAATATATAGATATTCACATATCACCACTCAGAATTAAAACATGAATAGAATGACAAAATGGAATGCTCCACGTGAGCTAATGGGCCTACTCTCAGTGGGTCTGCTACTCCTATTGCTACCTATTTCTCTACACGCTAGTAGCTCAGTGCTCCCCACTTCAGAGGAGCTAACCGAGCTTCAGAGCGATGGTAAGAAAGTGGTTAAGGGAGTGGTTTTGGACGACCTAGGCGAGCCTCTCCCTGGCGTCGGAATCCGCATCAAAGGGATGAAGGGCGCTTGGGGCACTAATGCCTCTGGTAGGTTTGAGATCCCTGTAACCAAGGAACGAGTAATCATGACCTTTTCGTTCGTGGGCTTTAAGACCGTAGAGCAAGAGGTAAAAGCTGGCGCTGAGGTCACCATTCAGTTGGAGGAGGATGTGGATCTCCTTGACGAAGTGGTGGTTACCGGTTACATGACCAAGAATAAGAGCAGCTTTACAGGTTCGCAGACAACTGTGGATAAGAAGCAGATCATGAGCATCGGCACCAAGAACATTCTGCAGAGCCTTGAGGCATTTGTCCCAGGTATGGTGACTATGGAGAATAGTGCTATGGGATCTAACCCTAACGCACAGCAGGAGATCAATATCCGTGGTCGTGCCACCTTTGAGGGAAAGGCCAATATGCCGGTCTTTGTGGTGGATGGCTCTATCGTCTCGAGCGAATTTGTCTTTGATATGGATATGAACGAGGTGGAGAGTGTGACGGTACTTCGTGACGCCTCCGCTACAGCACTATACGGTGCTAAGGGCTCGGCTGGTGTGATTGTTATCACCACGAGAGCACTAGAGGGTGGTAAGCTGAAGCTCCGCTACAATGGAACGATACGTACCTCTTTCCCCGACCTCTCGGACTATCACCTTCTCAATGCATCGCAAAAGCTAGAGTACGAAAGACTGGCAGGGCTCTACAATGATGCAAACCCTCAGCACCGATATGAGTTGGATAAGAAGTATGCAGCTCTTGCTACAGAAGTGGCTAGAGGGGTGGATACCGATTGGCTTGCAAAGCCACTGAGAGTGGGAGTTTCTCAAAACCACAATATCAATGTGGATGGAGGTGACGATTACGCTCGCTACAGCCTTGGTCTTCGCTATGGTAAGGACGCCGGTGTGATGAAAGGCTCTGGTAGAGATCGTCTTAACTTTACCTTTAACCTCTCCTACAGTCGTGAGAATCTATTTTTCATCTCTAATCTAGCTCGTGTGAGCTTTGTGAATAGCTATGATTCGCCTTATGGTGACTTTACCAGTTTCGTGAATGCCAACCCCTATGATAGTCCTTACGATCAGACTGGCGAATTGCGTCAGCTCCTGAATCATAATCTCCGCAACCCTCTCTACGAGGCGTCGGTGGGGAATAAGAGCAACTCTAGCAACTTCGACTTTTTCAATACCACCACTCTACGTGTGTGGCTTGGCGACTTCCGAATTGATGGTGATGCAACTTTCCAAAGAGGGCGCTCTAATAGCCTAAGATTCGTCTCCCCACGATCGGGCGAATTTGCTACTACTAAAAACTTAAGCCAAAGGGGTAGGCTCTCGGAGACTTTCCGACGCTCTACCGACTTTGCAGCGAAGCTACTGCTTTCGTACAATAAGAATGTGATTGACGACCTCTTCCTCAGCGTGATGGGCGGTAGCAACATCGAGTATCGCTCCTCTCAACTATCGAGCTACTCCTCTATCGGTTACTTCTCTGAGAAGCTAGCCGACCCAGGCTTCTCCTCGGGATATAGTGCCGGTAGCCGTCCAGTGAGTAGTGATGAGATCGTGACGGGTGTGGGCTTCTTTGTCAACCTCAATACGATCTACAAGGAGCGCTACTTCCTTGACTTTATCTACCGCTATGAGGGATCCTCGCTCTTTGGTAAGAACACCCGCTTCGCCCCATTCTGGTCGGCAGGTGCGGGCTGGAATATCCACAAGGAGCCCTTTATGGAGGGGGTGAATGTGGACCTTCTGAAGCTAAGAGTAAGTACAGGGTATCTAGGAAATGTCTCCTTCTCGCCCTACCAAGCCCTTACTACCTACCAGTATGGTGAGCGATTTACCTATGTAAAGGGAGCTGGCTCGGTGCCTATCACGATTGGTAACCCCGATCTGAAGTGGGAGCGGACCATGAATAATAACCTCGGACTAGACCTTAATATCTTCAACGGTCGCTGGGATATGTCGCTCGACCTTTACTGGAAGATCACCGACAACCTACTTCTAGATGTGACGAAAGCCCCATCAGTAGGTGTGCAGACGGCTAAGCAAAACGTGGGCGAGATAGAGAATAAGGGTATCGAGCTCAGCACTAGAGTGGTACCTATCCGCACTAAGGATTGGAACTGGACCCTTTCTCTAACCGCTTCGCATAACCGCAATAAGATCCGCAAGATCAGTAATGCACTGAAGGCTCAAAACGAGAAGAATATGGAGAAGAATGAGGCTGGCAAGCCACTGCCTATCTACGTGGAGGGTGAGTCGCTATCTACACTAAAGGTGGTACCTTCGGCCGGTATTGATCCTGCTACAGGTAAGGAGATCTACATCAAGCGAGATGGTTCACTCACCTTTGAATATGACCCAAGGGATAAGATCACCGTGGGAGATACCAGCCCTGTGGTATCGGGTATGATGAGCTCTTACCTCACCTACAAAGGTTTCTCACTCACTGCAGGTCTGAGGTACCAGCTAGGGGCTATGGACTACAATACCACTCTCGCTAGCCGAGTAGAGGGAGCCGACCCTAAGAAGAATGCCGATGAGCGTGTCTTCAACGACCGCTGGACAAAGCCTGGCGATAAGGCTTCGTACAAAGACATTGCTGACTCAACAGTGCCTATGCAGACTACTCGCTTTGTGTCGGTGCACAACTTCCTAGAGCTCAGTACGCTCTCACTGGCTTACGACTTTAAGCCTATTGACCTTAAGTACTTCAATATCCGCAATCTACGCCTCGAGCTGATGGCGAATGATATTTTCCACTACTCTAGCATCAAGCAGGAGCGTGGACTATCGTACCCTTATGCTAGGTCGGTGGAGATGACCATACGTTTTACCCTTTAATGAAGTTAGGATCGAATGATGAAAAAGAATAATATATACCTATTCGTCACCACTCTGCTACTACTTTCTGGTAGCCTTGTGAGCTGCAATAAGTTTCTCGACGTCCAACCCAAGGGAACTTTGCCAGAGGATGTACAGTTTAGCGACGAGCAAGGATTCAAAGATGCCCTCTATGGAGTTTATGCATTGATGGGTGATCAGGCACTCTATGGTGAGAACCTCTCCTATGGATTTGTGGACAAGTTAGGTCAGATGTTTAAGTACATCAACACCGCCAATCTCGACAACGAGATCACCAAGTATGAGTACACTAACCTTAATGTCCGCCCTATCATAGATAATATATGGGCTTCGCAATATTCCACTATCGCCGCGGTCAATCTAATTATCAAGCATGCCGAGACGACCGACCTCACAGGTGAAACTATGGATATCATCAAGGGTGAAGCCTATGCACTGCGTGCCTTCCTTCACTTTGATCTTGTCCGCCTATTCTGCGTAAGGTATGCCGACCGCAGTGGCAAGAGTGGTATCCCCTACGCCTTTGAGGCTGACCAAAATAATAAGGAACTCTTTGATATTGAAGGGGTCTACAAGAATATCCTTGCCGACCTCGACAAAGCGGAGACCCTTTTGCAGAAGGATAATACCCTCAATGCACCACTCGGTCTATCGAAAGACCCCTATTATGATGAGCGCTATTCGGAGCTGAATAAGTATGCTGTGATGGCATTGAAGGCGCGTGTCTACTACACTATGGGCGACAAGACCAAGGCTGCAGAGTATGCCCGAAAGGTCATTAATGCCGATGTGGTAGGTAGTGACGAATCTGGGGAGGTGAAAGGGCTAGCTCTGACCAAGCCCAATGAGTTTAAGAATATCAAGAACTTCCCAGGCACAGGGGAGATACTCTTTGGTATCTATGCCGATAAGCAGGCACAGAATATCTACGACCTATTCCTCACCAACCCTCAGTCGGGCAACTTTACCGAGGCACGTAAAGACCTTAAGGCTCTCTACGAGACCGATAAGTTTACCGCCACCAATACCGATCATCGTTATGCAGCCTTCTACAAGGAGGAGAGCAGAGGCACCTTTGTCTATACCCGACTTATAGAGTCTGAAAACGAATTGACTCAAAAGACCTTCAGGGGCATCCCTCTGATACGTCTGCCTGAGATGTACTACATCCTCTCGGAGAGTCTATATGACACCAATAAGGAAGAGTCCATCAAGCTACTTAATGAGGTACGTGCTAGCCGTGGGTTAGAGCCCATTACAGACAACTCTTTGGATACCAAGGAAAACTATATCCAGGAGATGCTACGGGAGCGGATGCGTGAGATGCCAGGCGAAGGACAGATCTTCTTTGCCTATAAGCTCTACAATCTACCTATCTTAGCTCACAGTAGCAATCAGAGTTTTGAGCCATCAGAGGAGATCTTTGTACTTCCATGGCCAGAGAGCGAAAAGGAGTTTGGTAACGTAAGCAAGTAAATATAAGCATATGAAAAGTACATTATATAAGTCACTACTAATCATCGGTGCCACAGGGGGCCTACTACTAGGTGGTTGCTCCACTCCCTTGTCACAAAAGACCGATGAGCTAGGGATATCCACCGACGGTGCGTACCATGGTGAGGGCAAAATATACTTTGACCAACTCACCAAGGCAGACACCCTCATCAATTACTCCTTCGGGCCTAATCCGCTAGAGGAGCAATCTCACGAGGTGAAAATACCTCTCCGTGTACTTGGGGACAAGTCGGAGCAGGCTCGTAGCTACAAGGTCACTATCGTAAAAGATAAGACCACTGCAGAGGCTGGCAAGCACTTCACCCCACTCAAGGAGAGCTACCAATTTAGAGCTGGTGAGTACACCGATACCCTCCGTATCGAGCTACTTCGTAGTGAACTATCTGCCGAAGTCGAAGAGCCCGTACAGCTTACTATTAAGTTAGAGGGAACCACGGATCTACAGGTTGCCTTTGAAAAGCAAAACCAATACACCATCACCTTCAATAACTACTTAGCTATCCCTTCCCCCTGGATCTACTTGGGACCATATTACCTTGGAGACTATCACACACTCAAGTACATCAAGCTATTAGAGGCTTATGACCACGATGAGAATAAGTTTTGGGCCGACGAGAACTTTGGTGCAAAGTTTGCCGAGTGGATGCTCAACATCAAGAATGTACGCGATTACTTCCTAGCTCACCCCGAGCTAGAGGTTCCTCCCATTCCAGACCCATCTGCCTACCTAACATTTGTAGAATAAACAGTCAACGATATGAGCAAAAGATATATTTTAATCGCCCTAGCTACTATGCTAGCACTCTCCTCATGCTTTAAGGATCACAGCACCGAAGCAGACGTGGCCATCACGGAGCTTGTTCCCAAAGGAGAGCTACAAGAGATCTACCGAAGAGCTCAGGGTCTACCCCTGACAATCCCTTGCCCAGAGATAGAGATGAAGGGGGTTGAGAAGCCACTGACCTACTCATGGGAAGTCAATTACAAAGAGGTCTCAAAGGAGAAAGACCTGGTATATCCCTGCAATGAATTCGGCATCTTCCCTGTACGCCTTAAGGTAACCAATGGAGAGACCACACTCTTCTTCACGAGCCAAATCGATATACAGTACCGGTACCGCAAGGGGATTTACTTCCTTTGGGGTGATGCTTCAGAGGCAAAAGTAGGGTATATTGACCCGCTTCAGCCCAAGGAGGATATCGACCTCAACTCACTAGCTCTCAACAATCCCAAAGAGACCTTCAAGGGAGAGCCTCACGACCTTGCCTTTTATGCCAATGAGAAGTATGGCTACAAAGGGTTTCTCCTCGCTGCCGGCAAGAATCTATATAGCTTCAGCCCCGACGAGATGAGGTTTTTAAAGCCACTGAAGCTCTCCACCGACGTGGTAGGCTTAATGGGCGACCCTAATGATAAGCTAGGTCCTTTTTTCTACAATGGGCGCTTTGGCATTATGGATGCGGTACTTCTTTCCGTTAATAATCAAGACTATCGAAAAGTGCTGACCCCATTAACCAAGAAAGAGTTTGGGCAAGAGCCTTATCTCGCTCCAAGACTACTTTATTGGAGAAAGGTGGGTGAGGCTTCTACCGATGGTTATCTAGTATACGACAATCAAAATGAAGTTCTCCTAGCTAAACACAAAAAGGCTGAGGTGTGGTTCAAGGATGAAACCAAGGGTTATGAGCTACTAGAGATGCTGTCGCTCGACCAATCGCAGCAGATGGTCCTTTACCTCCGCTCAAAGAGCGACGGTTCTATTAAGGAGCTAAAGCTCAAGCCGGGTCTGTATAAGGCTGGTAAGAAGTACAACCACGACAAGGAGCTTACCTACTCTGGAATGGTACCCACTAATGCCAAGCTCGCGAAAGGAAGTATCCTAGTGGCTGCTTCACTTCGTAACCTGATTTATTACACCGACCCTGAGGGGAAAGATATCTATGGGTACAGCATCGTATCTGAGGGCAATTACCAAGGCTCACCACTCCTCAAGACCCCAGCTGGGCAAAAGGTGGTGGATATGAAGGTAGATAAAGAGAGTAGGTACCTCTATATAGCCCTTACCGATGGCGCAAAGTCTACGATTCAGCGTATAGACCTTGAGAATCACCAGGTAGATATGGAGTGGACCGACCTTCAGGTTAAGATCGTAAAGATAGCACTCAGAGAGGACAACCCAACCAATCTATAACATACAAACATACACAGAGTAAAGAGTAATGACAAAGGAGATAAGAGTCCTTACGGCTCTTCTTCTATCAGTAGCACTTCTTTGGGGCATTCCCACTGAAGTGTCTGCTGGTGGAAAGAAGCGCAAGGAGGAGAAGTACGCCAAAGTATTTAAGGATGCCAAGGTAGAGAAAGCGGTTGATGGCTTCCTTGGATTATACAAAAAAGATGGGAAGCTCTACCTAGAGATCCCCAAGTCGGAGCTAGGGAGTGAGCTACTCCTCGGTGCCGCCCTATCGAGTGTCTCAGACGGTACCATCCTCACACTAGGAATGAAGAGCGAGGAGCCCCTCTTGATGAGCTTTGAGCTAAGAGATAGCACCGTAGTAGTCAAGAAAGCCAATACCATCGTCTATGATGAGGGAGCCGACGAACAACTAAAAAAGGCACTCTCCATCAGTTATCGCGACCCCTACGTACAAGCTTTCCCAATCGAGGCATACGCCCCCGATTCAAGTGCTTTTCTCATCGATGCCACCAATCTACTAGCTCGGGAGAATAAGCTGGTCAGCGTCATCCCCAAGCACTCAGGCGAATTTACCCTTTCCGCTACCCCCGAGAGCTCTATGTCTTTTATCAAATCACTGAGCTCCTTTGAGGATAACGTCCAAGTGCGCGTGGAGCTCAATTACAAGCTCTCCGCCACTATGCTGGGTATGGTCTCTGTGGCAAGTGATATGCCCACCACTGTAGAGGCCACCTTCACCCTCATTAAGCTTCCCAAAGAGGCCATGCCGGTAAGGGTTGCCGATACACGCGTAGGCACCTACACCACAACCAAACTACAGTTCCGCCCCGACCTCGATAAGAGCTCGAGCCTCTACCTCGCCAATAGATATCGCCTGATCCCTCGCGACCTCGAGGCCTATCAGCGTGGCGAGTTAGTAGCTCCCATTGAGCCAATCGTGCTCTACCTAGACCCCACCTTCCCCGAAGATTGGAAAGAACCCATCCGACAGGGGGTGCTACAATGGCAAGGGGCACTAGCACAGGC
>NZ_HF988829.1:0-1650 GCF_000435035.1 Porphyromonas sp. CAG:1061
TCGATCGCTTAGTTGCATCTCAGTTTTTGCTCTGCTACGGGAGGGGGTGGGGGTGTCTTATCGGACAAGTCGGACAACCGTATCTGGGATTTCAATCTTAAACCTAAAATAGGTTGTCCGACTCGCAAGGGGTCGTGTTTTTGGGGGGTGGCGTCGTTTACCCCCAGTCGTTCGGGGCTAACGCCCCTCCTACATGTGGGCTAAGATCCGTCGGACCTCCTCACGGAGGTCCTTTCCCCATAGACTCTCCGCTAAAAAATCATACGGTAGGACCTTTCTATTGTGCAACCTCTGGAAAATAGGGGGGTAAAGAGTTGGTACAATGGCGGTGATTAGGTAGATTTGTAGAGTTTTAATTGGTATTAACCTTTCAAATGTCAAGCGAGCTATGTCTACTTCGCCTATCGACCAACTCAGCCCCACACGCCAGGTAGTGGTGGGTGTGCAGTATCTTTTTGTCGCTTTTGGAGCCACTGTCTTGGTGCCTCTGCTGGTGGGGCTTGACCCCTCCGCTGCCCTCTTTTCGGCAGGTATAGGTACGCTTATTTTTCACCTGGTAACGAAAGGTAAAGTGCCGATCTTCCTCGGTAGTAGCTTTGCTTTCATTGCACCGATTGTGAGTGCTACGGAGCTCTATGGATTAAGTGGTGCCCTTT
The DNA here is from genome assembly GCF_000435035.1 of Porphyromonas sp. CAG:1061. Taxonomy (NCBI): domain Bacteria; kingdom Pseudomonadati; phylum Bacteroidota; class Bacteroidia; order Bacteroidales; family Porphyromonadaceae; genus Porphyromonas; species Porphyromonas sp. CAG:1061. Next base: position 657 of record NZ_HF988829.1, read on the forward strand.
TGGGAATTGCGGGCGTTGCCTTTGTCTACTTTGTGATGTCGGCACTGATCAAACTCTTTGGCACTAAGTTTATCAATCGTCTCTTCCCGGAGGTGGTGATTGGTCCTGTGATTATGCTGATTGGGCTTTCGCTCTCTAGCTCGGCGGTGAAGATGGCGGAGGAAAATTGGCCTTTGGCGGCGATTTCATTGGCGACGGCTATTGTGGTGACGCTTTATGGTCGAGGGCTGATTAAGTTGATCCCGATCTTTTGTGGCATCATTGTGGGGTATTTGGTGGACCTCATCTTTTTTGATATTGACTTTAGTGGGATAGAGGCGGCAGGGTGGTTTTCACTTCCACAGTTAACCTTTCCCGAAAAGTTTAGTTGGGCACCGATTATCTATATGATCCCAGTGGCGATTGCTCCTGTCATTGAGCACATTGGGGATATCTATGTGGTAAATAGCGTGACGGGTAAAAACTTCGTGAAGGATCCTGGGCTACACCGCACGATGCTGGGCGATGGCTTGGCCTGCTTGGTGGCTTCGTTTCTTGGTGGCCCTCCTGTGACCACCTATTCGGAGGTGACGGGAGCGATGTCGCTGACGAAGGTGACGGCTCCTCGGGTACTGAGGATTTCGGCTGTTACGGCGATTGTCTTCTCTATGATTGGCAAGGTGAGTGCCTTCCTCAAGAGTATTGATACGGCGATTTTGGGCGGGATTATGCTACTACTCTTTGGCACTATCGCTGGTGCGGGGATCAATAACCTCCTCAATAGCCGTGTAAACCTCTCTAGTTCTCGGAATATTGTGATCATCTCTGTGACCCTCACAACAGGTATTGGCGGGGCGGTGCTGAGTATGGGCCGCTTTACACTCGGTGGCATCGGCCTTTCAGCGATCATCGCGGTGCTCCTCAACCTCATCCTCCCCGAGACCGAAGCCGACCGTCGGCCTAAGGAGCAGTAACTCGTAAGCGACTGTAGTACGAATGATCATATACAAGCTGT
>NZ_HF988830.1:0-1307 GCF_000435035.1 Porphyromonas sp. CAG:1061
CGCCAGTCTTCGGGCTTTGCCCTCGACTGGGGGCAATCTATGTTCACCACCAAATTTATATAGTTAAAAAGTGTTATTTCGCTCTATGCTCGTTTTGCGTCATAATCAGAATAGAATTTGGTCCTTCTCGTAGCGATTGTAAAGGCGACCGTCAGTAGCTTGTTTTTGATGTTGTTCATAATGAGCAGTTTTGGCTTGCCTTTGCTCTTTAACCTTTCATCGTAAGCCTTAAACTTCGGATTATGTATGCTTGCAGTGAGTGCCGTCATATGTAAGAGGCTTGCAAAATAAGGGTCGGCAAACCAACTCCTATGATTGCCATTTTGGACGGATGTACCTGACTGATTCGGGTGTGGAGAGACACCTAAAAAGCAGGCAAGCTGCTTGGGGTTATCAAACCTTGTAAACCCTCGAGTAACAACGATCAAAAGAAGGCTTGTGATCTTCCCGACACCTGGTATGCTCAGTAGGCATTTATGGATCTCATTAAGCTCTTCATCAGCTTCAATCATTTCTACCATTTTAGCTTCAATAGTCTTGATTTCTTCCTTCAGAAACCTCTCCTGCTCCTCTAATCGTTGGATCATAAACTTTAGCGTCTCATCATTGGGTTCTGACTTAAGAATATGCTCATATTCTTTTATTTGACACTGCAATCTTGCACTTTCTCTCACCTGTCCATATCGGTATGAATAGAGTCTCTCTAAGCTCTCCATATCCTTAGATAGGGGCTTATAGAGCCTAATCTGATCACGAAAGCGATAGAAGTAGTAAGCGATCTTTTCTGCGTCCATCTTATCGGTCTTGTCGCGAACAATCTTGCCACTACCACATTTGATCGAATAAGCATTTTGTACGGAGCAATCAATTCCCAGCACATAAAGCTGTTTAGGCAACGTGGTGCTATAGTTACCTGTATCTTCTCCACCTACAAGGACAGAGGAGTAGTCGCCAGATAGTGCACAAGTCTTATTCAGCCATTTTACAAATCGCTTACAACCTGGCACATCGTTTTTAAACTGCTCATTACCAATGATCTTTAGATCAATAGAGCTCTCTTCAGATACCTTGAGGATAGCTGCGTCAAACGTTTCTTTTGAGAAATCAATTCCCACAAATAATTTTTTATTCATAACTTTGTACTTGAAGTGGTTAGATAGCCATTAGTCGAACGAAAGCTGTTTGTACTCAAGCTGTAAATAGGAGTATAATCCTAACAATCTATATAGTATCCAACAGCGTGATTAGGTGTCCTTATTGCCCCCAATAGGTTCTATGACCTCGCTAGCATACTAAGGTTTCTCACC
>NZ_HF988831.1:0-5897 GCF_000435035.1 Porphyromonas sp. CAG:1061
ACAACAAATCGGACCTCCGCAGGAGGTCCTTAACCATAAATGCTCCGATAAATACCACTCGGCAAGGCCTTTCTAATCCGCATCTTCTGTACTCTTCCTCCCTACAGCATTAGTAGAGGAGGATATTCCTTATTGCGGCCTGCTTACTTTCATCAAAGTGGAGGTAGTCGGTCAGATAGTTATTTATGGAGCCATACCTCCGCTCTATCTCGTCGATGAGTTCATTGATCTGATTTGGTTCACACCTGAAGTACTCGGTCAGAGCCTCCTGCACTCCCTGAGGCATGGTAAAGCCCTTCGGCTCCAATCTATTTGGGGGCAGATTGTCATTGCTCATCATATAATCGACGATCGCATCACTCTTACTCACCCCTAGAATATGGTGAATCAAGAAGATCACAAAGGCGACCCGATCCTTTCCCAGGTCATCACTCAATAGGATAGGATACTTGGCGGGATTCGTCATCTCATTGAGGATAATTCGGAGTTGATTGGGATTATCAAACGCTATATTATAGAGTACCTCTCGGTGCATCCCCTTGATCTCCTCACTGCTCCGCTCCCCCTCATAAATCTTATCGATGAGATACTGGAAGTCAATCTCCTTATCTGGCTCTACTTGGATCTGCTCAATCGCCGACATTCCCATCTGGGGAGGATAGTTGGCTATCCTCGAAGGCGACATGATATATTGTGACCGTATTCCCAGAGTCCCAATGATTGGAATATCCTGTTCAAAGCTTCGCCATAAGTCACCAGACCGATAGAGCATCCCCCACTTCATCTGCTCTCCACTAGCCGTCATATACCCCCCAGCGTCACGGAGATTGAGGATACCCACGGTAGGAATCACCCGACTCGTCACCACCCTCATGTCGCTATTATTAAAGACCAGCAAGAAGTAAGTGTGGCTGTAGCTACCCTCCGGACTATTATAGTGGTAAACCTCCTTTCGTATCTGCTCCACAGCGAGTGGCTGGTCGGGATATTTATTGGGGCTTTCCGAGGCATAGATGGCCACCTCGCCATTCATTCCAGGATTGATTTGCCACTGAATGGTGTGATTACCCTTGGCATTTTGCCGCGAATAGGCATCGATATAATAAGCCTGCTTGGCACAAGAGGTCGTTGTCACGGCCACTACCAAGAGCATTCCCCAGAAATAGACTCTATTAATCACACTGTTTCTACACATATCATTCCTTACTTATCAACCACAAATATAAGGAATTAGAGAGAGTTGCCCCTCTTTAATTAGTTAAATCAAGTTACAAAGAGAATGTTGCACGAAGTGCCATTCTCACATATTTTCTAAAATATGCTGAGACTTTGCACGAAGGATGAGATGCAAGGCGCTGAGGGTGAGGATGCTGGGAGCGTACTCACGTACGTGACCGAGCCCGAATCCCGAAAGCAACGCAGCAGATCGCCTTCGTGCAATGTCTCTACAAAGTCGGCTCCAGGCGCCTTGCGAGTACAAAATTTCGCTTTCCCGCTTCATCGGCATAAGCAAAGAGAAATAAGTCACCCCCCTCCTTCACCTTCAGCTGTCGTCTCAATTGATCCGTAGAGGTGGGGAGATTTTTAGCTTGCAGATGGAGTGGTTGGCGAGACAGCTCCTTCAGCCACCGCTTCTCGCCTAGGTTGTGCTCCAGTAGCTCAAAGGCACGACCGGGGAAGTCGGGAAGCAGCTCCTCCGAAAAGTATAGATGGGTGTGACGAGCAGGCTGCCAAACGGGATCGTCTAAGCCCAAACACTCATACCCCACCTTGGCAAAGGCGGGGTAGAGGTCGTAGAGATACCGCCCCACCCGATGACTAATCTCCACAGCTCGAGTAATCTGCCCATCGGTGGTGCAAGTAATTGTACGCGTCCTACCTATCTCCACCACCGTGACACTCTGGGTAACGGTAGGAGAAAAGTGCAATAAGAGCTCTTTTGCCTCACGCCTGAGCGATACGATGTGCGTATCAAAGGGGAAATGAAGTGCCCCCTCTAAATAGGCGAGGTCGGCCATTGGGGAGAGCTTCACCAGCACCTCACTACTCGGCGATACAGCCAAGAGCTGAGGAAGCAACGTAGTGAGGTCTGGACGACTATCCTCCAAACGAAAAACCCTCGACCGGGCCGCAGAAGGGCGCCGATCGGGGTCTAGATAGATCAAGTCTGGCTGTAGCTCCTTTGCCAAAGCAAGCCCTTCCACCTCCGCAGCTCCAGTATGGCAACAGATATTACCACACCCCAAAGCCTTAAAGTTGTGGGCAGCCAGCTCGGCACGCTCCTGTGAGAGTTCTAGATAGGTCACCGCTTTTGCCACCTTGGCAAAGGCAAAGCTATCCGCCCCCATGCCACCGCTAAGATCCAGCACCGTCCCATCGGTCGGAACAAACTGGCTCTTGTAGGCAGCCGTCTCAGGACTGGAGGATTGCTCCACCACCACTGCTTCAGGGATAAAGACCTCTGGCACCGCATACCATTCAGGGTGCTTTAGCTTTAGCTTTTGCCGTGCTTGTATCGCCTTAAGTGCCGACGGAAAGTCCAAGTCTCCAGCATCGTTCCTACCACTAAGAGCCAGCTTTCGCACATCCTCCTCCCTATGTTTCCACACATAGGCGAGTAGTTCGTCATTCATCACTTTTCGTGGGGAATATAGGTCTCCAGCACCTTCGCCCCATTCGTCTCAATCGTTACCTGCTTCATCACGGCAGGGAGCAACAATAGTTCCCCCTTCCCAAGACGATAAGCACCATTAATAGTGATCTCCCCTTCGTCCACAAATAGGATAGTGAAAGAGTCACGACCGTCCAGATCCATTGCATAATCCTTCGTCAGTTGAAGCATACGGGTAGCGAAGTAGTTGCACTCTACCATCGATACCGGCTGGTCTTTCGTCTCACGGTCGTACGGCTCAGCCCCGTGCGTATTGAGTGAAAAGTCGATCACCTCTGCACCGTCCGCCACATGTAGCTCTCGCTTATTCCCCTCCTTGTCGGTTCGATTGAAGTCAAAAAGACGGTAGGTAATCTTACTCGCCTGCTGTATCTCTAGCAAAAGATTCCCCGCCCCAATCGTATGCACCTTTCCAGCTGGGAGGAAAAAGAGATCGCCTGGGTGAGGAGTATGCGCCTCCAAGTAACCCATCACTGCATCGGTCTGCACTAGCTCTGGCAATGCCTCCTTAGAGGTCTGCTTCTGCCAACCGGCATAGATCTTAGCTCCAGGCTCCGACTCTAGCAGATACCACATCTCCGTCTTTCCCCAGCTGTGGTGGCGCTTCTCGGCATAGGCATCATTTGGGTGCACCTGCACACTCAGATCCTGCTGTGAGTCAATCAACTTAATCAGTAGTGGGAACTTACCTCCGAAGCGATCAAAGACCTGCTGTCCCAGCAAGTCAGCTCCATACTCCTGCGTTACCTCTATCAAGTCCTTTCCTGTCAATGGACCTTCCGCTACCACCGAGGCATCGCCCTCCATAGGCGATATCTCCCACGTTTCGCCGATATTTTCGGCCGGGGCTGGTCTCCCCTTGTATTGATAAATCTTATTCCCGCCCCAAATCGTCTGTTTGTACACTTCCCTAAATCGCAAGGGATAAAGCTCTACTCTTTCTTTCATTACCGTCTTAATTATTATCCAAAAAGCACTTCCCTCGCTCCCTTATTCTTCTCGCACCAGCACAAAAGCTGTACGGGCTGGGATATAAAGGCTTAGCCAGCCACGCCCTTCAAAGTTCAATTCATGGTCACAGAGCGTAAAGTGTGGCACCGAGAGATCCACGAGATCATACCCCCCAAAGCGACTCTCATCGCTACAGAAAAGCGTCCGATACTTCCCAGCCGGTGCTGGGAATCGGTAGTCCGCAAAGGAGTCGGTCGGATGGAAGTTGTAGACAAATAGATACTTACCACGCTCATAGACCAACACCTGATCCTCCCACTTATCCCAAAGCTGCACTAGTGGCAACTTGTGGAAGTCCTCTACCCCACGCACAAAGTCCACTAATTCTCTATCAAAGTCACCCAACTGCTGATACTTCAAGAAGCCATTCTCCTCCAAGCTCCACTGGCGGCGTGCATACTTGTGGCTCCACCCATTCCCTTCACGAGGGAAGTCGATCCACTCTGGGTGGCCAAACTCATTACCCATAAAGTTGAGATACCCCCCATTCATCGTGGTCATCGTCACCATTCGGATCATCTTATGGAGAGCTACACCACGGGCCACGGCACTATTGTCGTCCGCCTTGTCCATGTGCCAGTACATCTCCTTATCGATCAGCCTAAATATCAGCGTCTTATCGCCCACCAAAGCTTGGTCGTGGCTCTCAGCATAGCTGATGCTCAGCTCGTCCTTACGACGATTGGTACACTCCCACCAGATAGAGCCAGGCCGCCACTCCTCATCGGGGCACTCCTTGATCAGCTTAATCCAAAAGTCGGGAATATTCATAGCCAGTCGGTAGTCGAAGCCATAGCCACCTGCCTCCACAGGCAGAGCAATACCTGGCATACCACTCACCTCCTCAGCAATCGTAATCGCATGTGGATAGTGCTCGTGGATCAACTTATTGGCGAGTGTGAGATAGGAAATCGCCTCCTCATTCTGTCCCCCATCATAGTAGTTTTGGTAGCTACAGAAGCTCCGCCCTAGCGCATGATCCTCATAGATCATTGAAGTAACTCCATCAAAGCGATAGCCATCGAAGCCATACTCATCGAGCCAATACTTGCAGTTGGAGAGCAAGAAGTGCAGCACCTCATTCTTACCATAGTCAAAGCACTTCGAGTCCCACTGACTATGCTCTCCTCTCGCCCCTTCGTGGAAAAACTGCGTCGACGTACCATCAAAGCGAGCCAACCCCTCCACCTCATTCTTCACTGCGTGTGAATGAACCAAGTCCATAATCACCACCAGACCCATACTGTGAGCCGTATCGATCAACTCCCGCAGCTCATCGGGCGTACCGAAGCGTGATGAAGGGGCAAAGAAACTAGAGACATGATACCCAAAAGAACCGTAGTAAGGGTGCTCCATAATCGCCATCAGCTGCACAGCGTTGTACCCTTTCTCCACAATCTTTGGCAATACCCGCTCCTGAAACTCCCGATAGGTGCCTACCCGCTCCTCCTCCGTTGCCATACCGATATGCGCCTCATAGATCATCAGTGGCTCATGACCTAGTACCGCCCTCGGCGACTGCATCACATAAGGCTCCTTAGGATCCCACACCGAGGCACTAAAAAGATGCGTCTCAGGATCCTGTACCACATACCTTGCCCAGGCCGGAATGCGCTCTCCTTCGCCACCGTCCCATACCATCAGCAGTTTGTAGTGGTCGCCGTGCTTCAAAGTCTCCTTGGGGAGTCTCAGCTCCCACACCCCATTCTCCAAGGGAGAAAAGACAAATGCCTCGTCACGTTGCCACCCATTGCAATCGCCCAAAAGATAAAGCGCCGTTGCATTAGGAGCCCACTCCCGAAGCACCCACTCCGTTGACTCCTTATGAAGTCCAAAGTAAAGATATCCCGAGGCAAAGCTATCGAGCGAAGTGTGCTCTTTGCCCAATAGCTGTTGCTCCTTTGCCAAGGCATCTTCATATCGCCTATTGAGGCACTCCTCGTAGGGGAGCAACCAGTGGTCCTGCTGTAGTATCTGTAGTTTTTTCATGATCCTAATTACCTAACTTTATTACCTATTCCTAGCTTAGTCGCGATACCGCTTGGTGATGTCGCCATAGGCATCAATTCGGCGGTCACGGAGGAAGGGCCACCATCTCCGCACCTGCTCGCTACGCTCCATATCTACCTCCACCACACTCTCTGCCTCTGCATCGGTTGGCAAAATCTCTAGCAGCTCGCCCTGCGGACCAGCCACAAAGGATTGCCCCCAAAAG
>NZ_HF988831.1:5948-7499 GCF_000435035.1 Porphyromonas sp. CAG:1061
CAGAAGGGTCTGGCTCATACCCCACTCGGTTCACCGCCACTACAGGCAAACCATTTGCCACGGCGTGTCCACGCTGCACAAGGGTCCACGCCTCACGCTGCCTTAGTTGTTCCTCAGGAGTATCGGTACTCTCCGTGCCAATGGCGGTAGGATAGATCAATAGGTCGGCCCCAGCCAAAGCCATCAGACGAGCAGCCTCGGGATACCACTGGTCCCAGCAGACCAGCACTCCAAGCCGACCCACCGAGGTCTCTATCGGCTCAAAGCCGAGGTCGCCAGGGGTAAAGTAAAACTTCTCGTAGTAGGCGGGGTCATCAGGAATGTGCATTTTACGGTACTGCCCAGCGATTGAACCATCACGCTCCAACACCACCGATGTATTGTGGTAAAGACCCGTTGCACGCTTTTCAAAGAGTGAAAGCACCAGCACCACTCCCGCCTCCCTTGCCACTTCGCCATAGAATTGGGTACTTGGTCCGGGGATCGTCTCCGCCTCATCGAAGCGATCGACACTCTCTACTTGGCAGAAGTAAAGCCCCTCGTGTAGCTCCTGAAGCACCACCAGTTCGGCTCCCTCACGTCCAAGCCTCAGGATTTTCTCTCTCAGTCTCCTTCTATTCTCCTCCCTATATGCCCCATTTTGTTGCTGTATGATTCCTACCTTCATCTTCATATATGTTGATAAAACCTTTCGGTACCTGCATCGTGATACAGTGGAGCGACCCGTGCTGCTGCACCAAGGCACTACACTCTATCCCCACCACTTCATACTCTGGCATCGCCTCTTGGATAATCCTCAGTGCCTCTTCATCCTTCGGATCGCTGTAAATAGGCACTAGTACCGCCCCATTTACAATTAGGAAATTGGCATAAGTAGCTGGCAGAGGCTCCCCCATCTCATCCTCCATTGGCGAAGGGATAGGCAGAGGGATTAGTCGATACTTCTTTCCCTCGCTAGTCCTCAGTTTTTGGAGCTCCATCTCCAATTGCTTCAGCTTCTTAAATTGTTCATCCATAGGATTCTTCGTCGCACAATAGACAATTGTCTCATCATCTACCCAACGTGCTAAAGTATCGATATGCCCATCAGTATCATCACCACTCATCGGCGTTATCCCTTCTAGCCCAAAGACCCTTTGTACCCCCATCTCCTCAGGGAAGTAGAGGTCCTGGCACTCCTTTGGATAGGAAGGGTTGCGATTCGCCTCCCGAAGCACCGAGTCGGTGGTCAAAAGCTCGCCGCGACTATTCACATCAATCGCTCCGCCCTCCAAGATGGTCTCAAGGCGATTGATATACCGTACACTCGAGTCGAAGAGCTTACGCTCAAAGAAGAGCTCTCGCACCGCCTGATTATCCCGATTGCTGGCAAACTTCAAGCCCCAACCATTGAAACCAAAGTCATAAGCCACACGCTCCCCATTTTGCATACCAAAGAGGGGCATCACATCGCGCATCCATGTATCGTTAAGGGAAAAGTCAAAAAAGGGTATCAGACTATGACCCGAATCTCCCGACATCCAACGATTCATACAAACCATCGGAACATCC
>NZ_HF988832.1:0-8623 GCF_000435035.1 Porphyromonas sp. CAG:1061
CGAGGGGCAACGGCTCTCTAGCGGAGAGGGAGCGCAACTCACTATGGGGGTAGAAAATCCCCGCCTCTGGATGCCGAGAGGGTGGGGGGAGCAACCGCTCTATCAAGTGGTGCGGACACTGGTGAAGGGTGGAGCTGAGGAGACAGTCTTGGAGCGGGATACCACATTCTTTGGGATTCGCGAGATCCAATTGGACCGGAGTGAGGATGTCGAGGGGGAGCGTTTTCAGTTTGTGGTGAATGGGCGTCCGCTTTATGTGAAGGGGGCTAACTATCTGCCTCACGACCGCTGGATGGGGGGTGGTGGTCGTACGTTGGAGCAGGTGTTTCAAGAGGATATTTTGCCCCTGCACTTCAATATGCTACGTGTATGGGGCGGGGGTATCTACGAGTCCGAGGAGTTTTACCAGCTAGCAGATCGTTATGGCATCTTGGTGTGGCAGGACCTCCCTTTTGCCTGTACCGCCTACCCGAGTGATCCTACCTTTAGGGCATCGGTGGAGATGGAGCTAGAGGATCAGGTGAAGCGATTGCGGAAGCACCCTTCGCTCGCCCTCCTCTGTGGCAATAATGAGGTGCTAGAGGGGTTGAAGCATTGGGGCTGGCAACGGAGCTACGGCTATAGCGATGAAGAGTATCGGGAGATGCTGACGGGGTATGATGCTCTCTTTAGGGAATGGATTCCTCAGAAGTTGAAGGTGTTGGTGCCCGATGTGGCCTATATTCACGGTTCGCCCGTGAGCTCTAATTGGGGAAGACCAGAGAGCTTTCTGAAGGGAGATTCGCATAATTGGCGGGTATGGTTTGGAGGTAAGGATTTTAAGGAATTCGACCAAAATCCAGGTCGCTTTGCCTCGGAATATGGTTTTCAGGCATTTCCCGAGCGAAAGACGGTGGAGAGCTTTGCTCCTGGTGTGCAGGTGGAAAGGCTGACGATTGAGAGCCCGATCCTGAAGAATCGGCAGCGCTCCTTTGTGGGTAATCAGCGGATTACCGACTATCTATTGCGTGCCTATCCTGTGCCTGAGGACTTTGTAGACTATATCTATGTGGGGCAGTTGCTACAGGGCGATGGCATGGGTTATGCGATCCGTGCCCTGAGGCGTGCCTATCCGCTCAATAGCGGGAGCCTCTACTGGCAACTCAATGATGTATGGCCTACGGTAAGCTGGTCGGGGGTGGACTATTGGGGCAATCACAAGGCACTACACTACCGTGTGCGGGAGGCGTATGCCCCTTATATTGTGGACTTGGTGGAGGGTGCGATTTGGGTCGCTTCGGACGAGGTATTGAAGCCTGAGCTTGGGCCTCTAGTGGTGGAATTGAAGGGGCTGGACTACTTTGGTCGGCAACTTTGGACGGAACAATTTAGCTTTCGGAGCGAACGCTATCCATTTAGTCAAAAGGAGGGGGAGCTAGCAAAGGAAAAGCTAGAGCAGTGTGGGGGGCAACTCTTTGTGGAGCTGGAGCTAAAGGCGGGGCAGAAGCTATTGGCGCGGAACCTTTTCTTCCCTACCTTGCCGAAGGAGATGCAGCTGCCGAAGGCGGCCCCTTCCATCTCGCTTGAGGCATCGCAGGGGCGACTGAGAGTGACTCTTTGCAGTCCTGTTTTGGTCAAGTCGCTCTTTGTGGAGACCCCTTGGCAAGGGGCTCAGTATAGCGACAACTTCTTTGACCTGCTTCCGAATAGGCCTTATACCATTGAGATCACCCACTCGGCGATAGATGAGGTGGTGGGTGTGGAGATGCTTCGGCTCACTTCACTCAATGATATACTAGCTAGGTGATGAAGCGGATTTTTGCTAAATTTGTAGCTGAATCCGAGGGGGTGAGGGGTGTGGTGAAGTAGATCTATCTGCTGAGTGATGAAGAGATGGCGGCCTAAGAGGCTCTATACATATATTGTCAAGACGTTTATCCCGCTATTGCTGGCGGGGTTTTCGGTGTCGCTCTTTGTGGTGGTGATCCAATTTCTCTGGCAGTCGGTCGGTACGCTGGTGGGGAAGGGGGTGGATGGCCTAGTACTTCTTCGCCTGCTTTTCTTTGCCTCTATGACGATGGTTCCGCTGGCACTGGTGCTAGGGGTGCTGGTGGCGTCGCTGATGACCTTTGGTAACCTCGGGGAGCGGATGGAGCTGCTGGCGATGAAGGCAGCGGGTATCCCGCTCTACAAGATATTGAAGCCAGCCTTTTACTTTGTGGTGGTGCTGGCGATGGGGCTTTTCGTTTTTCAAAACGACTGGATGATTCAGAGCCAGGTGAAGTTTTGGCAATACTACTTCTCGATCAAAAATAAGTCGCCCGAGCTGGCGATCCCTGAGGGAGCTTTCTATAAGGGGGTGGATAACTACAGTATCTTCGTGGAGAAAAAGGATAATAAGCGGAAGATGCTCTATGGGCTGATGCTGTACGACTTTTCACAGGGTTTTGATGAGGCGATGGTGGTAGTGGCAGATAGTGGTCGCCTCTACTCTACGCCCAAGGGGCAGGAGCTGATCCTGGAGCTGTATCATGGGGAGTCGTTTCAAAACCTGAAGGGGCAAGGGAGCTACTATCAGACTTCGGAGGATCGCCCTTTTTTGCGTGAGCGCTTTGGGTACAAGGAGCTGCATATCCCCTTTAATACCGACCTGAGTATGGTGGATGAATCGATCCTCACCAGTCAGTTTGTGGGTAAGGATATGCGACAATTGAAGGCATATACTGATTCGCTACGGGTGGAAATCGACTCTTTGGCGCTCCTAGGCATGCAAAATAGCACTCAGAGGCTGGGGTATCAGATGGTGGGGCAGTCGAGTGAACCAGAGTCGCTTCAGGAGTCGCTTCGGGAGGAGAGTATGGAGCAGATGAAGAGGGCTGTGGAGCGGACTTCTTCGGAGAGTGGTGATGCTGAGGGGAACTACTCGGAGGAGCTGGAGCAATTGGAGGATACCTATGCTGAGTCGTTATCGGAGGCGGAGGTGGTGTCTAGTGAGGAGGTGAAGGCGCCGACGCTAAAGAAGGCAAAGAAAACAAAGGTGGCTTACGCGTCCTTTGATGTGGGGAAGAAGCTGAGCGCTGTGGGAGCAAGCACGGCGAGTAGCGTTTATGCTTCGGCCATTTCTCAGGTGACGAGGGTGCAGAATGAGACCTTCTTTACGGTGGAGGAGATGCGGGAGGATGTGGACTTGCTTCGGAAAAATGAGTCGGAGTATTGGCGGAAGCTGACCTATCCGGTTGCCTGTATTGCTTTCTTCTTGATCGGTGCTCCTCTGGGTGCTTTGATCCGAAAGGGGGGAATGGGATTGCCGTTCTTGGTGGCGGTATTCCTCTTTATTTTCTTTTATATTCTGGAGACCTTTGGCATCAAAATGGCTCGTGAGGGGACGCTCCTCACGTGGGTGGGTATGTGGCTACCCAATATGGTCTTGGTGCCTGTGGGGGTGCTCCTCTGTGTGGTGGCGTCGAGGGATACCAATCGCTGGAATGTGGACTTCATCACTCAGCTACGCTCTTTGTGGGGCCCTCGTACCAAGCGAACGGTGGAGTACAAGGAGGTGACTATGGAGTCGGTGGATTATGAGCTGGCAAGGGAGCAGGTTTTGGCTTTGGATCAGCTGGCAAAGGAGCAATTGGAGGCGGGAAGACTAGGATATGGGCAATTCTTTAGGAATGAGGCCTATTTTGCCCAAAGGAGAGAGCTCTATCGGCAGGTGGAGCAATTGGTGGGACACCTGAAGCATAGCCGGGACTATTCGCTGGTGGATCACTTGGAGGGGTATCCTTATCTGAGGTATTTGATAAGGGAGTGGCGGACGACTAAAAGAGGGGTCAATGGGCTACTGATGTGGCTTTTCCCTGTGGGTGGTCTCTGCTATCTGCTTTATATTCTGCGAAATAAAAGGTATATTAGGGGGGTGAAAGCCATTCGGCAGTATAATAAGGTGCTGCTGGTGGATATTGAGAGAGCAAAACTAAATAACTAATACAATATAGAGTGTAGAAATGGAATTTAAGCTAAGTACAATCGAGGAGGCTATCGAGGACTTTAAAGCCGGGAAGATAGTGATCGTGGTGGACGATGAGGATCGGGAGAATGAGGGGGACTTTATCATCGCTGCGGAAAAGGTGACTCCTGAGATTATCAACTTTATGATGAGCCACGGAAGGGGCGTGCTCTGTGCCCCTATGACGGAGGAGCGCTGTGCCGAACTGGAGCTCCCTCTGCAGGTGGCGGATAATACTTCGCAGTATGAAACCCCTTTTACCGTAACGGTAGACCTGAATGGTAAGGGGGTGACCACAGGGGTCTCTATGTATGACCGTGCTACGACGATCAATGCTCTTGCCGACCCCGAAACCAAAGCTTCGGACTTTGGACGCCCTGGCCATATCAACCCACTTAGGGCGAGGAGCAAGGGAGTGCTGAGAAGAGCTGGGCATACGGAGGCTTCGGTGGACTTGTGTAAGTTGGCAGGGCTACAGCCCGTTGCGTGTCTGATTGAGATCATCAATGAGGATGGTACGATGGCGCGTATGCCTCAGTTGCAGGTGATTGCGGAGAAGTATGGCATGCGGATCATCACGATTGCTGACCTGATTAAGTACCGCCTTCGCACGGAGAGTATCGTGGAGAAGGGTGAGGAGGCACAATTGCCAACAGCTTATGGTGATTTTAGGGTGGTTCCTTTCAAACAAAAGAGCAATGGAATGGAGCACGTGGCTCTAGTTAAAGGCAATGTATCTACTTCTGAGCCGGTCTTGGTGCGTATGCATAGCAGTTGTATCACTGGGGACATCTTTGGCTCTTACCGCTGTGATTGTGGCGACCAACTCCACGAGGCAATGCGTAAGGTGCAAGAGGAAGGCCGAGGTGTGATTGTCTACTTACAGCAAGAGGGACGTGGTATCGGTCTGATGAATAAGATCGCTGCCTACAAGCTTCAGGAGCAAGGCCTGGATACGGTGGAAGCCAATCTACACCTAGGATGTAGAGCCGATGAACGTGACTATGGGGTAGGTGCCGAAATCCTCAGACAGCTAGGAGTGCAGAAGATGCGTTTGATGACCAATAACCCTGTGAAGCGGATCGGACTGGAGAGCTTTGGGCTGGAAGTGGTGGAGATTGTGCCGATTGAGATAAAGCCTAATGAGTACAATCACGACTATCTCCTGACTAAGAAGAATAAGATGGGGCATCACCTCTCTAAGCTTTAAGAAAGGAGTCGGTATGACAAGACTGAGTGTAAATGTCAATAAGATAGCCACTCTACGAAATGCCAGGGGTGGCAATAATCCGGACCTGATACAGGTAACGAAGGATATTGAGCACTTTGGAGCGGAGGGGATCACGGTGCACCCTCGCCCCGATGAGCGGCATATTAGATATGCCGACGTGTACGACCTGAAGAAGGTGGTCACAACGGAATTCAATATCGAGGGCTACCCTTCGCCTGAATTTATGAAACTGGTACTCGATGTGCAGCCTACTCAGGTGACGCTGGTACCAGACCCACCTGGGGTCTTGACAAGTAATGCGGGGTGGCAGGTGCGTGAGCACTTTGATTTCCTCAGTGAGATTATTGGGCAGTTGCACGAGAGGGGGATCCGAAGCTCTATTTTCGTGGATACGGATGCGGATAATATCCGTGCTGCTAAGGAAGTGGGCTCGGATAGGGTGGAGCTTTATACGGAGCCTTATGCTGCCAATTATCATATTGATAGAGAAGCTGCGGTGGCACCTTTTGTTCGTGCTGCTAAGGTGGCAGAGGAGGTGAGCTTGGAGCTCAATGCAGGTCACGACCTCGATTTGCACAACCTTGCTTTCCTTGATAATTGTCTCCCCAATCTAGCAGAGGTCTCTATCGGACACGCCTTGATTTGTGATGCTTTGTATCTAGGGCTCGAGGAGACGGTAAGGCGGTATTTGGATTGTTTGAAACAAAGGAAATAATATATTTAATTGATTTTATGCTAAGTACAATACTTCAAGTGGCTGGTGATACCCTATATAATGCGATGCCCGACCTTTCGGCAAGTGGAACCGCCGCAGTAGCGAATGGTGTGGGTGAGATATCAATTTGGGAACTAGCAACGAAGGGAGGATGGTTGATGCTGGTGCTTTTGATCCTCTCTCTAATTGCTCTCTATGTATTTGTGGAGCGGCTCCTTTTGCTCAAGAGTATGACTAAGAAGGACGACGACTTTACCAGCAAGATACGTGACTATATTCGTGAGGGTAAGATACAATCGGCTCTGGACCTTTGCCAAAGTAAGCAAACCCCAGGTGCCAAGATGGTGGAGAAGGGAATCCAAAGACTGGGTCGCCCAATGGCCGATATCTCTGCTGCGATTGAGAATGTGGGGAATATCGAGGTGGCAAAGCTGGAGAAGCGACTTCCGGTACTGGCTACGGTGGCCTCTGGAGCTCCTATGATCGGGTTCTTGGGTACGGTGACTGGTATGATTAAGGCTTTCTTCAATATGGCAAATGCTGGTTCGGCTGTGGATATTAGCCTTCTTTCCGGCGGTATCTATGAGGCGTTGGTCAGTACCGTCGGCGGTCTTGTAGTCGGTATCTTGGCTCTTTTTGCTTACAATTATCTCACTACTAAGGTGGATGAGGTGATCACGAAGTCGGAGCAAGAGGCACTAGAGTTTATGGACCTTATTAATGAGCCATCAGGGAGATGAAACTGAAGCGTAAGAGCAAAGCAATGGAGTTCTTTAGTATGGCATCTATGACGGATACCATATTTCTACTCCTTATATTCTTTATGGTGAGCAGCACGCTTGTGGTGCCGAGTGCCCTTAAGGTGACTTTGCCACGGTCGAGCCAGCAGACCACTCCTAGAGCGATTACACGCATTGTACTGACTTCTGACCTGCAGTACTTCGTGGGAATGGAAGGTGAGGAGGATCGGGCTGTGACCTTTGAGGAGATCGCTCCCTATTTGGAGATGACAAAGCAGGCCAATCCGGATATGTATGTGGCACTTTATGCCGATGAGGAGGTGCCTTATCGTGAGATTGTGAAGCTGCTCAATATAGCAGTCGAAAACCACTATCAGATGGTTTTGGCTACGAGAGCCTTGGAGTAAACTATGCCTAGTAAGAAAGAGAATAATAAGTATCGTGCGATAGCGTTGGTGACAACCATTGCTATCCATGCGGTGGCAATAGTCTTGCTTCTCTTTTTGTTCCTTAAGTCTGAGGTGCCTGAGGAGGGCGGTGGAATACTGGTCAATATCGGTGATACGCCCCTCGCCTCGGGTATGTTTATGCCACATCAGTTGGAGCCCGACTTTGAGCCTGTGTCACCCGAGCCTATGCCTGAGGTGGAGGAGAATGGGCTTTTGACACAAGAGACGCCCGAGGCTCCCGAGGTGAAGGCTCCTGAAAAGCCTAAGAAGAATGATGCGGAGGAACGTCGCCGACTGGAACAAAAGAGGCGAGAGGAGCAGCGTAAGCGTGAGGAGCAAGAGGCGGCACGTAAACGTGAGGCGATCCGAAAGAATGTCTCTGGCGCCTTTGGAAATACAGGGAGTAGTGGCACGGGTAGCGACCCAATGGCACCCGCAGGTAGAGCTGGTTCGCCCGATGGTAACGTCACCTCGGGTGGTGCCAATGCTGGAGTGGGTGGATTTGGTAGCTTCTCTCTAGCTGGTCGTGGTTTGGCTGCAGGAACTGCTTTGCAAAGACCTAGCTACACGGTACAGGAGGAGGGGGTGGTCGTGGTGATAATTTATGTAAACCCCTCAGGCAAGGTGCTAAAAGCAGAGATTGGACCAGGTACCACGACAGGTAATGAATCGTTGAGGAAAAGTGCCCGAAAGGCAGCTTTAGCTACGAGATTCAATGCGGTAGATGAGACGAATACTCAAACGGGTACCATTACCTACCGCTTCCAACTTAATTAATGAACCTTATAAGACGAGATGACTATGACAAAGAAAGTTTATATTTTTGTGGCCAATGGCACTGAGGAGACCGAGGCCGTTGGTACTTATGATACGCTAAAGCGAGGTGGCATTGATGCCTATTTCGTTTCTATCAATCCTACGAAGGAGTTCACCTCTTCGCACGGATTACAGCTTACGGCTCACTATACTATTGAGGAGGTGAAGGATGAGGTGGTAGATGCTGTTGCTCTTCCTGGCGGTATGCCTGGAGCTACTAATCTATATGAGTGCGAGCTGCTCAGAGAGATCATCACTCGTCACCTTGAGGCGGGTAGGCATATCGCTGCGATGTGTGCTTCGCCACTAGTCTTTGGGCGTATGGGTCTTCTCGAGGGAAAGAAGGCAACTGCTTACCCCGGCTTTGAAGAGGAGCTGAAGGGGGCGAAGTACAAGGAGAAACCAGCCGTCGTTGATGGTCAGATCATCACTGGCCGTGGCCCAGGCTATGTCTTCAACTTCGGTGCCGCCATTGTGGGTGAGCTCGTTGGGTACGATAAGGCCTTAGAGGTAGCCAATGGCCTTCTCATTACCGAGGACCTTGACGATTAATTGGTCAAATATTTTGGTATCTCGTGATATATTCGTAACTTTGCGTTAGATAAAGGGGTGCTACTCCTTATC
Source organism: Porphyromonas sp. CAG:1061 (assembly GCF_000435035.1). Classification (NCBI taxonomy): domain Bacteria; kingdom Pseudomonadati; phylum Bacteroidota; class Bacteroidia; order Bacteroidales; family Porphyromonadaceae; genus Porphyromonas; species Porphyromonas sp. CAG:1061. The sequence goes on from NZ_HF988832.1 coordinate 8,561, forward strand.
AATACTAAGACTTTGCTAGCTTTTTAGCTAGATGGGCAGTTACCAGAGTGGCCAAATGGGGCT
>NZ_HF988832.1:8683-15021 GCF_000435035.1 Porphyromonas sp. CAG:1061
TTCGGTGGTTCGAATCCATCACTGCCCACTTTATATTCTTTTTAATATTTCCATATAATTAAAGCGTTAGCAACATACCCTTTAGCAGGCTCCTCAGTGAGGAGATGCATTTGGAGATATTCTAAGTAGGCTAACGCATATATTGTTTTTTTATGGCACAAAGTTATACACTCTTTGAGCTCAATGCTCTAAGTGATGATGAACTCAATAAAGTCGCTGAGGAGCTAGGGACTAAGGGACGTTTGCCTAAGATTTCTCGGCAGGAACTTGTCTATCAAATCCTAGACGAACAGGCCAATCAGTCGGCTCAGCAAATGGCTGGCGGGCGAAAGAAAGCAACCACAAAGGCAAAGGCTACCAAGTCGTCCCCTAAGAAAGCTACTGCAAAAAAGGCAACTCCAGAAAAGAAGGAAGAGCCTGATAAGGCAGAAGCCATTGCAAAGGCCAAGGCAGCAACTGCCACCAATCGTCGTAGAACAGCCAACAAGGAAGAGGAAGCTGATACCAAGGAGGGGGCTAAGGAAAATAAGCCTACTCGTCGCCGTGGTAGACCTACGAAGGCAGAGCAAGAGGCGGCTAAGAAGGAGGAGACTGCTAAGAAGTCTGAGGCGCAACCTAAGAAGACTGACAACTCTGATGATAAGGCCAAGGCTCCTAAGGAGGAGGCTAAGCCCGCTGCAAAGCATGAGCCTCAGGTATTTGTCAATAAGAATGCCAGCAATTCGGTACTCACCGATATGATGGGGATGATTGCCCCTAATCAACCTAAAAAGGAGGAGAAGAAGGGTGCTCCAGCTAAGGAAGAGGAGACGACTCAGCCTAAGCAAGCATCACAGCAAAAAGCTACCCAGACAGATAATAATCAGCAACAGCCAAAGAAGCCACAGGGCAACCCAGCTCAGAACAATAATAATCATCAGGGCAATAATAACCAGAATCGTCAGCCACAGGCAGAGCCACAACCAGCGAAGCCTACCTACGACTTCAAGGATACCCTTCATAGCACTGGTGTACTAGAGGTATTGCCCGATGGATACGGTTTTATTCGCTCCAGCGACTACAACTATCTATCCTCCCCCGATGATGTCTATGTGTCTCAGTCGCAAATCAAGTCGTATGGGCTTAAGACTGGCGATGTCATTGAGGCGATCATTACTCCGCCGAGGGATAAGGATAAGTACTTCCCAATGAAGAGCTTGGTGCGTCTCAATGGTTGCGACCCTAAGCAGGTGCGTGACCGAGTACCTTTTGACCATCTAACCCCTCTCTTCCCTACTGAGAAGTTCAAGTTGGAAGCACCTACTGCCTCCAAGGTTTATGATAAGGTTGGCGTGAGAATTGTAGATCTCTTCTCCCCTATTGGCAAGGGGCAACGTGGTTTGATCGTAGCACAGCCTAAGACTGGTAAGACAATGCTCCTAAAGGACATTGCCAATGCGATTGCCCATAACCACCCCGAGGTCTATATGATTGTCCTACTGATTGATGAGCGACCTGAGGAGGTGACAGATATGGCACGCAATGTAGATGCCGAGGTGATTGCTTCGACCTTTGATGAGCCAGTAGAGCAGCATGTGAAGATTGCCGATATTGTCCTACAGAAGGCTAAGCGATTGGTAGAGTGCGGTCACGATGTGGTCATCTTGCTCGACTCCATTACCCGCCTTGCTCGTGCCTACAATACCGTTCAGCCAGCTTCCGGAAAGGTACTATCGGGTGGTGTTGATGCCAATGCGTTGCAGAAGCCTAAGCGTTTCTTCGGTGCAGCTCGTAATATCGAGGGAGGCGGAAGTCTCACCATTCTTGCTACCGCACTTACTGAGACCGGATCCAAGATGGATGATGTGATCTTCGAGGAGTTCAAGGGAACAGGTAATATGGAGCTACAGCTCGATCGTAAGCTCTCCAATAAGCGCATCTTCCCAGCAGTGGATCTGCAGAGCTCTAGTACTCGTCGTGACGACCTACTTCAGGATCAAGAAACCCTCAATCGTATGTGGGTGCTTCGCCGTCATATCAATGATATGACCTCTCTCGAAGCCATGGAGCTCATCAAGTCACGTATGGAGAATACGGTAGATAATATCGAGTTCTTAGCCTCCATGAATAGCTAAACCATGTCACGAATCAATATACTTAAAGAGGTATTGAAGTATTTAATCGTACTTCAATGCCTCTTTTCTTTTACCCCCTCCTCTGCGGGGGATAGCATCGTCGGGCTGGTAGATATCCAGCAGGTAGACCCCACTATTCAGGTAGAGCTGATGTACGCCTCTACCGATAACTTTGTAGGCGTAGATATGTATGGCGAGTGGACTACCGCCTACCTCCTCCCCCATATCGCTGAAAAGCTAAAGCAGGTGCAGGCTCGTCTCAAGAAGGATTGGGGCGAGGAGTACTCCCTATTGATCTGCGATGCAGCTCGCCCTCTGAGTGTTCAAAAAAAGATGTACAATACCGTGCGAGGAACCAAATATCAAGGGTATGTGGCATCGCCAGCCAATGGCGGAGGAAGGCACAACTATGGTGCGGCTGTAGACCTTACCATCATCAATACCAAGACAGGAGAGCGAGTGGATATGGGTAGCCCAGTAGACCATTTTGGCATCCGTAGCCATACCGATAAGGAGGAGGAGTTGCTACGGAAGGGATTGATCTCTAAAGAGGCCTACAACCACCGCCGCTACCTCACCAAGCAGATGAATGCGGTAGGACTACGCAATATACGCAAAGAGTGGTGGCACTTTGAGGAGCGTATTTCTATCAAAGAGGTACGAAGTCGCTACCGCCTTATTCAGTAACCATATTTGAGTCTAGGACGGCATTCGCTCGGAGAAGCGTATTCTTGAGATACTTGTACTCCTCCACAAATTGGGGTTGAAAGTAATCTTTAGCAATGAGGTGGTCAATCTTCTCAGGGCTATAGAAGTGTCCTCTCATATTGAGTGTTGTCTCATAGTTATACCCCCTAAGGTTGAGCACAAATAGATAGACTACACGCTCATTTTCTGGTGTGGGGTGGTAGCCGTACTTGAGCAGAAACCGAGGCGTCTCCTTCAACTTTAATCCGATAGAGCAGTACGCCCTATGGATCGCCTCTTCAGGTGTTTCCCCAGGATTAACACAAGTGGTCAGCGGATGGTCCCGGTAGATCGTTGCGTGGCAAGGAGCCTCCTTATCCTCCACAAAGCAACCAGTGTAGGGCCTTTTCGTTAGCCATAATTCATTGCCTCGTACAATCGCCATCCGCACCAAGGGAGTGCCGATGGGACAGCAAAAGGATTGCTTCCAGCAGATCGATGCCTTGTGCACCCGAACTTGATGAAGCACCGCTCCTATTATGATGAGTGGCATTGGTGCCCACTCCGACCAACCGAATCTATGAAGACCCAAAAGGCAAATGAGCATATACCCAAGGCTCCCGATACCAAATAGCCGGGCACTAAAGAGCCACTCCTCAATGCTGAGAGGGTTCTCCCGTGCCAAAGTCTCCTCAATCCGCCACAGCCATCCAGACGAAAGTGCCATAGAGAGCAAGCTCCAATAGAGGTGCCACTGAGGCACTAAATAGAAACTCACCACCGTACTTAATAGCAGTGCCAAGACAGGTAGAAAGAGCGTTATTCGCCAAGAGTGCCGATGACGCTGAGTGCCACGTACAAAGAGCAGAAGCACTCCGATGCATAGGAGCACCCAGCCTACCACTACCCCTTTGCCCCACGTATCGACTATGGGCAGGCCAAAAGGAAGTAAGTAGGCGAGCCAAAGTAGGGAAGGATTATCCTCCCCTAGCCATTGTCGTATTTTATTCTCTACATACCGCTTCATACTCTTTAAACAGATAGAGCCCCCCAATGGTTGAGTGGTACGGTACCTAGGATGTTCAAGCTTTGGCTGTTGAAAATGTCTAATACAGATCTGACCGTGGATATGCAACCCCTTCGGGGTAGCGTGCTTGTGCTGGCTCCAGTGCCCAAGCTTCACCTTCAGACTCGCTACCGCTCGTCTTCAGGGGGAAGCTCGGGTTATTAGGCCGTGCAACCCCTTCGGGGTATTCTTTCTTTTGGGTGCCTTATCAAGACGAGACGGACGTTTAGGTGATTGTAATGGACTTCTTCCAAGGTCCTTCCGATAAATTCCGAGCTTCTGATAGTCGCTTTTAGGAGATTTGTAACTATCTGATATACAATATGCTATAAAAGCGAAAGTTTAGTTGCAACTAAGCGATCGCCGAGATGCAACTAAGCAAACGGCGAGATGCAACTAAGCAATCGCTGAGATGCAACTAAACTTTTGCCCTGCTACAGTTAGGGTTGAACTTCCATACGTGAAAGTGTATATGCAGGGGTTATGCATTAGAAAAATCAACTTAAGTTACTTTCCGTATAGGTATTCCTTGTACTAGACAAGCAGGTAAGGACCTCGGAGAGGTCCGATTTGTCGTAGCCCCCTGTCGGAGGGGCGTTAGCCCCGAACGACTGGGGGGTTATAGGTGACACGTATATATTCGACCCCTTGTGGGTCGGACTACCGATTCTAGGATTAAAGAATGGTTCGTCCAACACGCAAGGGGTCGTAGGGTGGGGGTGGTTGCTTGCTTACTACATTCTATCGATGACGGATCCGAGGGCACCCTTTCCTTGGTACTTTTGCTTAGTTGCATTGAAGCGGTAGGCAATGGTAAATGTTACTCTTGGCATCACCCTTTGCGTGGTGGTCAACTCTGTGTACTTAGTTACCAACCTTACTTTCATAGGTGTAAAGGTGAAGTTGTTGAGCGCAAAAGTTGTGGTGAGTGCATTATCTTTTAGCCACCGCTTGGAGATTTCCATATTGAGAAATGCTTGAGCACCAATTATATCAAGATTGTCTTGACTTCCACCAGCAGGTAGATAGTTTAGATTGGCAGTGATGGTCAGCTCCTTGGGCAGGGTGAATTGATTTTGCCAATTGAGGTATATGAAGGGTTTACGATTGGTGATGGTCTCCTCGAAGTGCTGGAGGTCGTATCCAATCAACTTCATACCACCCACTGTGAAGGTGGGTTGCCACCACTTCACTCGAGGACTAAGGACTAGGGCACCTCCCAATGTGCTGTAGGGTGCAGCATTGATATGCTTCAGAACGGTCTTGTATGGTAGAAGCTTGGTAGGATCGGATGGATCCTTCATTGGTTGTGTCTCTTGCGTTAGAGAATTGACTTTGTACTCGTGCGTAAGCATCAGTGTCACCCAGCTCTTATTGAGCATCAGCTGAGTAGTATAGGAGAGTCCTGGCTTGAGGTTGGGGTCACCCACCTGATATTCATATTCGGATAAATACTGATAGCCTGGCTGTAGTCTCCAGAAGTTCGGCCGATTGATCTGGCTTCTAAAGGATAGCTGTGTATTGACTCCCCACAGTTGTCCACCAAAGGAGAGGGTAGGGAATAGGTTGGTCTTGATATAATCCTTGATCTCTATTGCCTGATTATCGTAGCGGTTGCGTACATGCTCCATACGTAGACCTGCTGTGAGCATAATCTTTTGGGCGATGGCATGGCTATACTCGGCATAAAGCACATAGGTTTGCTCCTTGAGAGTGCTATTGAGGTCGGGGAGTTTGAGCTCTGGGTCACTATAGTTGAAGAAACTATTATTGGCCCACGAGTATCCACCCCCTACATTCAGCGAACCGCCCCAGAGAGGTCCATCGATATCTAGTCTAGCGCCAGCAGATTGGTACTTATCTCCGCTCCTTCCTTTCAACGCCTTTAATTCGTATGCCTCGGTGTAGCCTCTCTTTGTTGTAGTTGCCTTTTCAGACTTTGTACTTTCGTAGTAGTCTATATCTATCTGCGTTTTCCATTGGCCTATTTTACGCAAATAGTAGAGGCTTGGGCGGTGTGCATAGATCCAAGGCTTTGATTCTTCTGTAAAGCTATACAAGGGTTTATTCTGCTGTAGCGAACTGATGAGTTTACCTTCACTAGTTGAAAAATCGTTATCAGCACTCAATCGATATTGTACTCCAGCACTTTGCAGGTCGTCGGAATAATTGACACCGAATGTAAAGTTGTGGTCGTTCCCCCAAAACTTTGAAACCATACTTGTGGTATTAGTCCACTTGTCTTGCCCGATTTTGCCAATAAATGTGGCATCGTCGGTGATATTGATTCCTCTCCAATTGCCATTCCAGCTGTTAACAAAGAAATCCCAATTATCCTTGCGGTAGTTGAAAGAGAAGTAGGTGCCATAGTCCATTTTACACCCCTTGACCTTTGATGGTCTAACTTCAAGGTATCCGCTGAGTCCCGAGCCGGGTTCGCGGCGGGTGTATATTTTGATGACGGCACCGAC
>NZ_HF988833.1:0-11091 GCF_000435035.1 Porphyromonas sp. CAG:1061
TGCAAACTTACAGCTAGCTGAATGGCACCCTGTCGGGTGCTCAGGTGGGGTGCCTCTGAGACTCCTCTATATCTCACCAAAATGGAGCTCCTAACTAACCAAAAACTGAGATGCAACTAAGCAATTGCTTAGTTGCATCTCGCCGATCGCTTAGTTGCAACTCAACTTTTGCTCCGATATATCACCTGTTTCCCTACGTGCAACTTACCCTCATCTTTCGTGCAATATTGTCGTCGTTTGGAATTGGTGGGGGCATACGATTATACATAAAAAGAAGAGACCCAGGGCTAGATTAGTCCTGGGTCTCTGCATATATGAGGGCTGGAGATTAGAAGGCGTATCCAGCGGTGACCATCAAGGTATTGGCTGAGTAGGTACGGAACCCTAATTGGTACCCTAGGTCTAGGTGTACACCATAGAGCTTTCCGCCGATACCGAAGCCTAGCGAGTGGTCGCGAAGGGTGTGGTAGTCATACCCTAGTCGGAGGTCGAGTAGCTGATCGTAGCTATATTCTAGCCCCACACCTGCAGCTCGGTAGTTGGCGGGGCCCTCCTTTAGGGTGCCTCTTGCTCCGAGTATCAGGGTAAGCTGGTGCTTCTCGGCTAGAGATAGGGTTTGGTCGGTAGAGAGCTCCAGTGTGGGCTGTATTGTGTAGCTATCGTTACTAGCTCTGTAGCGTAGAGGAGCACCGACACCATCTATGATGGCGTGCAGACCGTATTCCACTCCTTTTCCGAAGAGGGTATATTGATTGAGGTAACTCACTCCTGCACCAAATAGATAGGTCTCTGCCTCTATTTGAAGAGCTGTGCGGTGGTAGCTTCCTTTCGCAAAGAAGCCCCAGTGCTCTACAGCATAGGCATATCCCAGATCAGCACTCAGGCTATAGGGTCTGAAGGAGCTCTCCACCTTTTCGCCTGGCATTCCCTCCACCTCTATCTTAAGACCACCTGAGTAGCGTCCGCCCACAAAGAGTGCGTGAGAAGGGGCAAAGGACCATGCTCCCGAGAGGGTGTACTGCAACTCTCTGCCGAACTCTAGCTTAGGGAAAATCTCAATGTTGCCATCCACTTGAAAGGTAGCTCCATTGGCTAGAAAAGCGGTAGGATTGGTATAGAGATACATATCCTTGGCACCAGCGCCACGCACTTTACCGAGTGCGAGGGTGCGTGCGCTAGTATTGCCCTCTAGGAGAGGGAGTGGCGAGCCTTGCCCCATTGCAAGGGTGGTGCCTAGAAGGGCGAGGGCAACGATGTATAATATTCGCTTCATATTATTCTGCTTCAATAGTCATTATTTCTTTACAATGGTTCGGATGGTCTTACCGAGATGTATGCGGTAGACTCCAGGGGTGAGCTTCTTGAGATTGACATGAGAGATGCCATCCTTGTCGCGGTCAATATACTGACGGTGTACTAGCTCCCCTCTCAGCGTGGTGATGATCACCTCGCGAGGCATGGCAGTATCGGTACCTGTCTGGATATTGAGTACCCCTTCGGTAGGCATCGGATAGAGGATAAAGGTACCCCCTGCTTCTCTAGCTGCTTCGGAGCTACCCACCACCTTTACGGTGAAGCCACTGGTGAATTCTTTGGTGCCATCCGATACGATGATCTGCACCATAGTGCTACCCACCTTCTTTGGGGTGATCTCTAGCTTGGTAGTGCCAGGGATTAGGCGAACGGTAGCGATGGTGCTATCGCTTGTCTTGGCTGCGTATGAGAGTTTTAGTCCACTGGGAGATTCAAACTTATCGGATAGCTCTACCTGCATAGGCTCTGCATAGCGGCCAATGGATACCGTCCCAAAGTCGGCGATCTTCTTGACCGGTTCGTAGTTCACCACTTTATAGGTGAGCTCGGTAGTAGAGACCTTGCCTAGTTCATCCTCCAGTACAATCGGCAGAGTGTACTCCCCTAGCTCGATATCAGAGACGAGGAAGAGTAGCTCGATGCTATTCTCCTTGACCGTTGCCTTGACCCCGTCCTGCTTTATCGCCTCCTTGAGCTTCCACTTGTGCCCATCTTCATCCTTGATCTCAAGTGTTAGGTTGTAGAAAGGAAGGCTCTTGGAGAGCACCACAGGCAGTGTGGCAGGGAGGTTGGTAATGGCTGGTGCGTGGTTCTCCTTTGTGGTAAAGTCTGTACTCTTCTTAGAGGAGTGTCCCCAGCGGTCCTTTGCCTCGATCTCTAGGTGGTACTTGGTGCCATCCTCCAGCTTCTCAAAGGTGTATTCAATGGCTGTACCCTCTTTATGCTCATAGTTGGGCACGGTGATGGTGATTGGCTCCTTGCCCTCTGTGGTGAGCGTGAGGAGATAGCTACTAGCGAGCTGGTCAATAGCATCACCATCCTTGGCGGGTAGCCAGCTGATGGTCGCCTTTTGATAGCCCACTTCACCGAGTGTGATCTCTGACATCACTGGAGCCTCTCCCTTATCCTCCTCGAGTGCACGAGCAGCATCGATATAGCCCGCGCCGAGCCAATCTCTCCACTTATTATCGTGCTTGGCACGGAAGTCGATGGTCTTGGTGGCGGTGAGTAGACGCTTCTTGAGCATCTCGCTGGTAAACCCTTGCTTACCAAACTTGGAGATCACCAGTGCTGCAATACCAGTGACGTGAGGGGTTGCCATTGAGGTTCCCTGCTGGTAGCTGTACTTATCATTGCCAGGGAATTGGAAGTCCCTACCAGTGAGATTGGTGCCAGGCACTCTCATATCGAGAAAGGAGCTGGTGATGGTGCTGAGGATACCACCTTGCAGACGCGTAGGGGGATTGATCGTACCACCGGGTGCCATAATATCTACCCAATCACCGATATTACTGTAGGAGGTGCATTGGAAGTCGGCACCAAAGGCAGCCACCGCCACTACCGAGTCGTAGCAGCCAGGGAATACGAGGTCGTTTTTGAGTCCCTCATTACCCGAGGCAAAGATGACCACACCCCCTTTCATTAGGGCGTTGGGCTTTTGCTCCTTGGTCTGTGGGTCTACTCCCGCATTATCTACAAAGTATTGGATCGCATCTTTAATTACAGGGTAGTTGTTATTGTACCTTTGATCATCAAAGCCCCACGAGCAATTGGCAATCGTAGCTCCATGCTCTACCGCCCATTGGAAACCCTTGGCGATGTCGTTGATAGGAGCTGAATGTCGCTCTCCCTCTGGGTAGTTGTCTCTATTGAATATCTGGATGCTCATCAGGCGTACACCCGAATCTGGTGTGCCGTCGCCACCAGCGATACCAGAGACGCCGATGCCGTTGTTATTGCGTGCGGCGATGGTACCAGCTACGTGAGTACCGTGGAAGCCAGGGGTGATATAGGGGGAGTTAGCTACAAAATTGTAGCCATAGGTGCCTGGCTCCTCTGGATTGTACCACAGGCTGCCTTGGAGGTCTTCGTGATATCCATCGATACCCGAGTCAATAATGGCCACGATCACCTCCTTTTTACCAGTCTCTACCTCCCACGCCTTGAATAGGTTGATATCAGCACCAGCTAAAAAGAAGGGGTCATTGCTGCTACCCTCATTTTGGTAATGCCACTGATAGGGGAGAAGGGGGTCGGGGTTGGTAAACTTCGCGTACCCTTGGTTATAAGTATCACTACCAGCACGGAGGCTTGGAGCAGACTGGTAAGTAGCTGCTGTCTGAGTGGCGTACTTATTGCCGTGAGCCACCTCCACTAGCGAACTCTTCTGTAGCTCAGTAAGTGCTTGAGAGAGGTCGGTAGAGGGGTCAAAACTTACCTTATACCAGCGATCCAATCCCGCCTCACGCTGTAGTGCTTCGTAAGCACCACCAATCGTAAAGATCGGCTCGAGCTTCACCTCATCGGTAAGGCTACGTAGCTGATTGCCTAGTAGGCCTCGTAGCTCGCTCTCAGATGAGTGATCGGCAGAAGCCTTGAGCTTCACAATCGCCTCCCCTGGCACCATATTAGGTGCTAGGGTGAGGTCGGGTGTCGCCTCTGTGTCGGGCATCTCTCCTCTTTGGAGTGCCTCTCTTTGGCAGCTCGTGGAGAGTAGTAGCAGTAGGGTGAGCCACCAGCTCAGTCTATATTGTATTGATTTCATAATCCTATTGATATGTCGTAATGATTAATCCTGACGTTTGTTGTTGCGAGCTGTTTCAGCTGTTTTGGCATTACGGAAGTAGGCTACCTGTACGCTATCCTCTCCAGGGGCAATGAAGATGACGTCATCGCCCTTGGTGAAGTAGGTCCAGCCATACTCTCCTCTGTCGGTATGAGCTAGTTCGTACCCCTTTTTCTTTGCCAATTCAACTACCTCTGGCTTGAGGTTCCAAGCTCCTGTCCAGTCGTGGCGGGTAAAGAACTTCTTATAGCCCTTGTACATATCGATACGCTGACCGATAGCTCCGGCATTCTCCTTAGTGGCAGTGACGTTGTAGTCCTTACCATAGTTGTCCATTCCTGGGATGAGGAAGTTGTAGAGCGTAGAGATGAGGTCGCCCTCCTTCGCGGTATCACGGTGTACATTTTCAAATTGTACATACTCATAAAGGTGGGTGTAGCCCTCCACATCACTCTTTTTACAGAAAGGATAACCGTCGTCTTCACCCGTCATTAGCCTAAAACCACGGCTCTTTTCAAACGCCTCCACTTGCTCGAACTGAATGGCAGGGTCGCGGAAAGTATCCAAGCGGTCGGTGGGGAATTCGGTCATAATCGCACCAATATCATCGGGATCAATCTTTTTAGGAAGTGAGATGGTGATTCGTGCTGCCTTAGGATAGGCATAGTGCATTTGCTGGCTATATTTATAGAAGACCTTAGCCTCGTATTGAAGGAGTGCGGCAAGGTCGTTTTTAACCCATATCTCACCTCCTCTTGGGTCTTCGCCACCCTTGAAAAAGCCCTTAGAAGAGAGATAGGTAGCCACATCTTCCTGGCTAAACTCAGTGCCCTCTACCCCGACTATGTGCATAGCAAATACCTTGTTTTTATCAGCGTTGTTGTATTGATAAACTAGGTACTTAGCCCGCTGTGCATCGGTGGCGAAGAAGTCGTCCTTAGTCCAGGTGGCATCCTTACGGGTCATCTCCTTCTTTACAAAGTCCATCGCATCATCGTCCCATACGTTGGCATTGATCAGCTCGGTGTCCTGTTGGAGGCCTGCCTCCTGAGCATACGCCTCCACATCGGCACGGGTCATATCGGGTAGTAGCTTAAAGTCTGGGAATAGACGGACACCCACTTGGCGGATACGCAAGGTGGCACTCTCGCCATAGCTGAGTGCGATATAGACCTCACGAGGGTTGGGGTCGACGGATGGCTGTACCATCACCTTCAGGCTCTTGCTATCACTACTCTTCTCTGCGGTGAGCCATGGGCTCTCCTCCGAGAGGGTATAGCTCCAGTCGTTGCCACTGGCAATTACAGGGATGATTAGTTCTCCGCCTTCGCTACCAACATCCCATGATGTTTTCTCTACGGCGAGTGTCTTGAGGGTGCTTGACTGAGTCACCTTTATCTCCTTACGGAGACCACGAAGGGTGATGGTGACTTTGGTCTCTAGCTTCTTGCCGGTGTGGTTCTCCTCGGCAGTTAGCTTAACGCCATCCTTCACCTTCTCCACCTTGAGCCAATCGCTCTTAGGTCCTTGCTCAATAGACCACTGGTCGTCTGTGGTGATAACACCTACTTCGAGCGAACCTCCAGCCTGTGTAAATGTGATAAGGCTAGTCGGTATGTCGAGCGAAAGCACATCGGGTTCCTCCTGCTGCTTACAGCTAGTGGCTAATAGTGCCACTAGCCCGAGGAGCAAATATAGTCGTTGGATTGTCTTATTCATATGGTGTCGCCTATTTATCTTTCCCATCCTTCGTTTTGGATGAGCTTGTGATTGATCTTAAATAGTACTTGAGGAATACCCCACACAAAGCGGTAGTCACCGGCTGGGATATTGAGATGAAGGTCGTACTCTTTATTGAGTACCTCTCGCTCTTGAGGGTCGTGACGATTGACTCCCATACCCCACCTGCGGAGGTCCCAAAGGCGGAAGCCCTCGAAAGCGAGCTCGCGGGTACGCTCATCACGGATCTCCTGCTGTAGGTCGGTGCCAAAGAGGTCTACGCTCTCCAGCCCTCTGGATACCTTGAGTTGATTGAGGTAGTCTAGAGCCTTGGCATTATCGCCACTCTCATAGGCCGCCTCAGCTGCAATCAGTACCTGCTCGGCATAGCGGAAAGGCTTTGGTGCCTGTAGCCCATTGGGCACATAGCCACCCCACACTTGGCTATCGAGGTCGGAGTAGGCTTTATTACCCTTAAACTTAGAGACTACCCATACCACGTCCTGAGAGGTGCGACCGTAGTCGGCAGGGGTGATAACGGTCATGGCCTCCTCAAAGTACACCTTACGGCGGAGGTCTCCCTCCTGATAGAATCCCTTGAGCCAGCCGGCTGGAAGGAAGGGAGGAGTATTGATCGCAATATCTCTGTGCTTATTCTCTCTCCACCATCTATTGGCCTCGAGGTTGGCACCGTAAAGACCGAGGGTACTTGGAAGCTCGTCGGGCTTACTGATAAATGGCTGATAGATCTGCTCCCGTCCGGTATCTTTGTGCCACATTGCCTCAATAGCCGTTACCCCTGTGACATCCATCTCGTCGGGCTTAGTGAGGCTGTACCTCTGGCTATTGATCAGCTTCTCCGCAGTAGCGAGAGCCTCTGGCATCTTGCCCATATAGAGGTAGACACGTGACTTAAGTGCTGTAGCCACATCTTGCGAGATATAATCTGCTCCCTCAGCTCCTGGAGTAGAGGCGAGTAGCTCCTCAGCGAGTGTCAGCTCTTGTAGGATAAAGTCCCACACCTCCTTATTGCTGGCACGAGGGTACATCGTGAGGGGATCCACCTTTTTCACCAAAGGCACGCAGAGGTCGGTCGCGGCACTCTCCTCCTTGTAGGGTACGCCCCAGCGGATTGCTAGACTATAGTAATAAAAGGCTCTAGCAAAGTGAGCGTGCCCAGCGTAGGTATCAATGGTTGCCTTGGCTGCTTCGGGGTTCTGCTCCTTATTGATGTCGTAATTGCTTAGCCCATCGAGGAGCGTATTAGCATCGGCTAATGCCACATAGTAGGAGTGGTAAAGCCCATCAAAGGTGGCCTCATCGGCTCTCAGACTGTGCCAGCCGTGGAAGGCGCCGTAGCTATTGTGCATAATGTGCATATTGAGCATATCGGCCTGTACCTCCTGAGGTAGGGTGGCGGAACCACCAAAGAGCCTAGTGCGTAGCAATATTGTGGTGCCATTGTCCCATGCCTTCAGCCCATCCATATCGGCAAAAGACTTCTTGAGTGGGATATAGTCTAGTGGCTCTTTATCTAGATTGCACGATGCTAGGAGTAGCCCCAGCAGTGCTATAGAGATCACTCTGTATATATTATTTATCTTCATATTCTCCTGTATTTCTATCATTAGAAGCCCAATTCAAAATTAACGCTCACCTGCTTAGTATTTGGGTTAACTCCCATAGATACACTGTGATTGACCTCTGGGTCAATACCTTGGAACTTAGTAAAGGTGAGGAGGTTACGGCCAGAGAAGAATATCCTTGCCGATTTGATCACCTCCTGACGCTCTATCCACTCACGTGGTAGGTCGTAGCCGATAGTGAGGTTTTTAAGTCGCATAAAGGAGGCATCTTCAATCAATCCACTATCAAGGTAAAGTGAAGCGTGCTGCTTATTCTTCTCTCTCTGGTAGGCAAGACTTGGGTAGTCGGCCTTATCCCCTGGTTGCTTCCAGTAGTTAAAGAGCCTACGGGAGGCGTTGAAGTTGGTACTCTCAAAGTTGCGCACATTGGCGTCGCTCTCATAGTACTGGCGGTCTACCGAGATCATGTGCTTGCCAAGAGCAAAGGCAAAGTTGGCACTCATGAAGAAGTTGCCATATCTACCCTCTAGTCCCCAACCACCAGTCATCGGAGTAAAGGCTGGGATATCGGTGTTTTGCTCTAGTGAAGCGGTGTATTCATCAGCGAGTTGATCGTGGTTCATCGTCTTCTTCATAGGGTCTACCCCAGGCTTAAACCACTCTGGGCGACCTGTCTCGCTATTCACCCCTTTGTAGATAGGCATGTAGAAAGTCACGGGCTTACCCACTTGGTAGGCTAGTGCAGTCCCTGGCTGCAAGAAGGAGTCGCGACCGCCAAAGAGAGAGATCACCTTGTCTCTATTGTAGTTGAAGTTGAGGAAGGCGGTGAGATAGCCCTTCTTCGCCTTGATTAGGTCTAGATCGAGCTGAAGGTCGATACCTTGGTTGAGGTAAGCCCCTTCGTTTTGGAGGTTGTAAGAGTAGTCGTACTGCCCGATACCAAAGCCCGAAGTGAAGTCGAGAGGCACCTCGAATAGCATATCTGTGGTGAGCCTGTGGTAGTACTCTATGCTCAGCCCAATGCGGTCCAGCATCCTACTCTTGAAGCCCACGGTGAGCTTGCTTTGCTTCTCCCAGCTGAGGTCGGGGTTACCGGTATTGGCTAGTCCCAAGCCCATCTCGCCCTTGTACTGACCACTGCTACCAGCGTATGGCTCAGTGTAGTAGGGAGGAATAGAGGAGTTACCCTGTGTACCGTAGCTCGCCTTGAAGTCGAGCTCATCAAGCCACGCAACCTCTGAGAGGAAAGATTCATTCTTCGCCTTCCAAAGCAAACCAGCCGACCAGAAGGTGGCGTGTCGCTTATTCGGACCAAAGCGCGACGAGGCGTCGTTACGAATCACTAAGTCTACAAAGTAACGGTTGGTATAGTTGTAGGCAAACTGTCCGAAGAAGGAGAGGAAAGCATAAGAGAGGGTGCTCTCACTAAACGACTTGTCCTTGGTCACCATATTGAGTGAAAGAAGGTGGTCGTTTTTGATGCCCGCTCCCGAAGCAGAAAGCCCATCATCGTAGTAGTTGATGTACTCCTGACCGAGGAGGGTGGTAAGTCCGTGATCCCCTAGGTCAAAGTCGTAGGAGATGGTATTAGTGGTAGAGAAGTTGATCACCTGCCCAAAGGAGCGAGACGAAGAGCCATTGCCATACGCTTTGCGGTAGCTAGGCTTCACGCGTGCAAAATACTTGCTGTAGCCCATCTCCACCCCCGCCATCGACCGAATGGTCAGATGCTTGATAGGGGTGATGGTGAGGTTACCATTGGCTGAGAGAAGGAAGTTCTGCGACTCTGCAGGCTTCTTATCAATCTCATACCTTGGGGTACCGATGCCCAGTACATCAATGTAGTCTAGTTCCTTACCATTTTTATCGTAAGGCGATACGAAGGGGAGGTTGAGGGCACCCATACCGCCAAGTGCACTCTTAGGGCCAAGAGGTGAGGTTTGGGTCCAGTCGTAGGAGACATTGGTATTGAGCCCTAGGCGGATATACTCATTGAGCTCAGAGCTAAGATTGAAACGCGCAAAGACTTTGTCGTACTTCGAGCCTTCGCGAAGACCCTTTTGCGACATTCCGCCACCCGAGAGGTAGTAGCTGGTCTTATTAGTACCGCCTGAGATAGAGAGGTCACCTTGGTAAAGAGGTGCCTTCTGGTAGATATAATCGTACCAGCGAAAGTCGGTATTCCCGAAGTGCTCTGCCCTAAAGGCGTCCCACTTCTCTTGGCTCTCGAAGAGACCCGTCTCTACATAGTACCTTCCTAGCTCCTCGCCAGTCATCAGCTGGTCGAAGTAAGAGGTATTGGCAAGTGTAGAGACGCCATACTGCCCACGCACATTGATTGCAGCACGCTCCCCCTGCTTGCCTCGCTTAGAGGTGATGTAGACAACACCATTGGCCGCCCTCGCACCATAGATAGAGGTGGCGGAGGCATCCTTTAGGAATTGCATGCTCTCAAAGTCATTGGGGTTCATTGCACGGATAGCAGCGGTGCTAATGGGCATACCATCGAGGATGAATAGTGGCCCCGTACCTGCTCCTAGCGACCCCTGTCCGTGTAGGGCAAGGGAGAGCTGCTGAGAGGGCTCACCAGAGTTGGAGTAAACTTGCAGACCAGAAACCTTACCCTGAATAGCATCCAGAGGGTTAGCATTGGGCTTGCTAGAGAGCTCCTTGGCACTGATCTTCACCACCGAAGCGGAGGTATTGGTGATCTTACGGGTCATGTACCCGATCACCACCACATCGTCCAGTACTTCACTATCTACCTGGAGGTGTACCTCCATGCCATTCTGTGCCGGTAGCTCTACCGTCTTATACCCCACATAGGAGATAATAATTACATCACCTGCTTTGACAGGGAGGGTAAACTGACCATCCAGGTTGGTGGTAGTTCCCTTGGAGGGGTCTGCCTTGGCACGTACCGTCGCACCAATTACTGGCTCACCCAGTTCGTCATATACAAGTCCCCTGATGCCCGAAGTCGTCTGTGCCGAAAGTCCGATCACAGCTAGTAGACTTATCAATAGGAGACAGTACCAGCGTCTGTGTCTCATAAAAATTATTCGAAATAATATATGTTTGTTGTTTATAATAGTTGTGTATAATACTCTGCCGTCACTTGCATCCTTTTGTGGATGCATAGCTCATTCTCAAGGCTGACCAATCTTTGTTGGTCAGTGAAGCGATGGTGCCCCTTGAAGGCACTCAGTATAGGTTAGTCGTAAAAAGCGAATAGTTGAGGATTTAGAATACCTCTAGCGTGGCGTGGATATTGTACCCACACCTTAATTTATCTATTACAGAGCAAATAAGCATCCTGTCGCTTGATTTGTCGCCACAGAAAGTCTGTTGTTTTGACCTGAAGGATAAACATCCTTGATTCCATCGGCCCAATCATTTTGATTTATTCGCTAAAGATAATGTAATCATTCTAATCAATGCCCAAATATACTATATATTTTTAATATGCAACCCATATTACCATAATAAATGCTTTTGTACTCTTTAATTGACTTAATATATATAAGAAGCAAGGCGGGCGTGGCGACCCTATAAATGGAGTCCTTGCCCGAGATCACCCTGCCCTTTTTGGATAGGTCAGACAGGTCGGACGCCATGGAGCACCCTGGCGGGTGCTTTTGGGGGAGCCCCTATCTAACCAAAAACTGAGTTGCAACTAAGCAAAAG
>NZ_HF988834.1:0-4176 GCF_000435035.1 Porphyromonas sp. CAG:1061
ACACGGACCTCGGCAGAGGTCCTTTCTCGTAGACAACTCGCTAAAGATTATACGATAAGCCTTTCTAATGCGTAACCCCCTGGTTGAGTGATTGTTTTCATTATCTTTTTCTGTACCTTTTCACCTTTATTTTGTGGCTTTTGGACTCCTCGGAAGAGGTCCTTGTTTATTAGCGTTTGCCGAGTTGCAACAAAGCAATCGGTTAGTTGCAACTAAGCAAATGACGAGATGCAACTAACCGATTGCTTAATTGCAACTAAACTTTAGCTTTCATAACCCTCTGATTACTAGTGGAGTATAAAAGTGCTTTTTCTCTTGTTTCTGCAATAGTCTCAAGAAAGGATTTGCCTGACCTATCCGACCTGTCGGGCTCATCCGCTGGGTCACTTTCCGGACATAAAAAAGGGTGCAGGCTACCTAGGTAGTCTGCACCCTTATATGATCGGTTGTTATCGGCTTACTTAGAAAGCTCTTCTAGCTTAGCCTTAACCTCGTCAATGTCGTGACCACGGAGGAGTACCTCGCCCTCTGGAGAGAAGAGGATAAAGGTAGGTACGCCACTTACGCCATAGAGCTCTACGCCCTTGCTTTGAGCATCTTGCATGGTTGCCCAAGTGATTTTGTGGGTCTTTACAACCTCTGCATAGGCAGCGCCATCATTATCTCTTTCCCATACAGCGATGCTAACAGAAGAGAGGATCTTGCTATACTGCTTCTCAACCTCTGCTAGAGTAGGCATTGACCTCTTGCATGGGCCACACCAAGATGCAAAGAAGTCGAGAAGGAAGTACTTACCCTCCTCACGGAACTCGCTTAGCATCTTGCTTTCACCAGCAGGGTTAACGATCTCGTAGTCTACAAACTGACCACCTACGCTAGTGCTAACGGCAGCCTTAGCCATGTTGTAGCGAGCTTGTAGGTCCTTGTCGTTTTTGATCATGCTTCCTGCAGCATCAAAGTGCTCAACATACTCAGCATCGTCGTACTGACCAGCAAGGT
Source organism: Porphyromonas sp. CAG:1061 (assembly GCF_000435035.1). Lineage (NCBI taxonomy): Bacteria > Pseudomonadati > Bacteroidota > Bacteroidia > Bacteroidales > Porphyromonadaceae > Porphyromonas > Porphyromonas sp. CAG:1061. Next base: position 1,000 of record NZ_HF988834.1, read on the forward strand.
ATGAGAATGCTGTGTAGTCTAGAATGGTATTGCCCCCATCGGTATAGTACTTCTCGCTGATAGCTCTATACTCCTTGAAGAAGTCTGATTGGAGCTGGTTGATCTCATTGATAAGTTCCTCAGAGGGCTCCTCACCTTCTGGTACTGTAGCCATCTTGGCATTAATGAGGTCGGTGTACTTCTTATTGACTGCTGCCACTTCGTCATTGAGGGCCTGAACCTTTACGAAGCTACTGGTTTCTTTGCCCCCACGAACTAAATTGGTGTTGCCGGCCTCGTCGGTTTGTTGTGTCAGGGTATACTCACCCTCTTCGCAAGAAAAAGCGATTGGGGTCTCCCCTACCATTATAGTCCTTGCTACAGTGTCATCAGCTGGAGTGGTGTAGACGAAGCCACCATTTTGGATTAGTACAGAGTCTATCACCTCATTGTTGATATCATAGACCTTAGCATAAGTCCCATTGATCCCCTCAGGAAGTCCAGTAGCTGTTAGCTTAAACTCCTTTTGGTTGGGTTGGCATGCGATAGCAAGCAGTGCCATAGCACTTGCTAATACGCCTAGTTTTAGTGAAATTCTTTTCATGATAAATAATTCATTGTTTAATGACTATTACTTCTATCACGCAAAGGTATAAAAATAAACCAATATAGTGTACGTTTGTGGGTTTATTTTACACTTATTGGGGTGGTAATCGGTCCAAAATTGTGCAGATGTCTGCTTTTTTTTGTATCTTTAGCCACTTTTATAAGTGAGGGGAGGTGCAGTACATATTTGTATCTACTAGCGAGTAACTAGTGGTTGAACTTTTTTTAGAAAGGATTAAGATTATGGAGCAAGAGAATACTCTTTTGACGCCTAGTGAGGAGAAGAATAATGTGACCCCAACAGAGGTGACACAGACTGATGGTGCTGAAGCTACGAAGGAGCAGCCTACGGAGAGCGAAGAGCTTGAGAAGGTGGATACTTCGGCATTTTCGGTTGCCGAATTATTGGATCATCTGTCTGAAATGATCAATAAGGAGCAGCTGCCAGAGCTCCAGGAGATGAAGCGTCTAAAGCGAATGATCAACCACCAAGAGCCTGTCGCTAATGACGAGGAGGAGCTTGATGAAAAGGAAGAGACTGGCGAAGAAACCCCTGAAGCATCGGCCGACTCCAAGGATGAGTTATTGACAAGGTTCATCAATCTTAAGACCAGGTTCCACGAGCTACAGGCTAAAAAAGAGGAGGAGGAGAAGGCCGAAAGACGCCTCAATTATGATAAGAAGTTAGAGCTGATTAAGCGCCTTGAGGCCAATCTTGAGTCTACTGACGACTTCTTTAAGGTGCGTAATGAATTTGAGAATATCCGTAATGAGTGGAAGAATATAGGTCATGTACCTGAAAATCTACGCTCTGATCTGCTCAATCAATACTCTACTCTGCTGGAGAAGCACTATGAGATTAATAAACTCAATAAGGAGGCGCAGGAGTACGACTTCAAGCACAATCGTGTGGAGAAGGAGGGCTTCATCGCTAAAGCACGTGCTCTCGCAGATGAACCTGATATCGTGAAGGCCTTCAGAGAGCTCCAGACGCTCCACGATATGTGGAAGGAGACGGGGCCTGTGGCGCCAGAGTTTAGAGATATTATGTGGAAGGACTTTAAGGATGCCTCCACAGTGATCAATAAGCGTCATGATGATTACTTCAAAGAGCTCAGGGAGAAGGAGGAGCAGAACTGTGCTCATAAGATGGAGATTATCGAGAAGCTTGAAAATCTCTTAGTAACCCTTCCAACTACTCGTAGAGGATGGAGAGAGTATGAAGACCAAATGGAGGCGATCCGTAAGGAGTGGAAGTCGGCTGGTCGTGTACCACGGGCTAAGCTCAATGAGGTAAATATGCGTTTCCGTGTGGCGGTAGATGAGTTTTATCTACAGCGTAGGACGTTCCTCCGCGAACTGAGCGAGGAGATTACTCCTAAGCTGGAGCGTATGCGCGAGATCGTCGCTGAAGCCGATGCCCTTAAGGAGAGTACCGATTGGCAATCAACTGCCGATAAGCTGAAAGCTCTGCAAAAGGAGTGGACGGTGATCTCTAAGCTGGGTACCCGAGTAGGGGAGGCTCAGAAGCTTTGGAGGCAGTTCCGCAAGGCGTGTGATACTTTCTTTGAGGCAAAGAAGGTCAATCATAAGCACTTCTCTCGTGAAGAGAACCTGGAGAGGAAGCTGGAGATCGCTGATAAGATAGAGGCTCTGGAGGCTAAGAAGCTGGAGGATCCGACTGCCGAACTAGCTGAGATTGAGGCTGAGTGGGCATCGGTAGGCCCTGTGCCTGATGATCAAAAGAGCGAGGTGCTCAATAGATATTATGGCGCTCTAAGACGTCTGAAGGGGATGGACGATAACCGTCGCGGCCCTCGTAGGAGAAACGATAACCAGCGTGACAACAATCGCCGTGATCGGAGACCACGCAAGGTGGATATGAAGAAGGATCTTACCGAGCTATCTAGCAATGAGCTAAAGGATGAGCGGAGTATGATCAATGGCAATATCTCTGCACTCGAGGAGGAGCTACGCCAGTATGAGAATAATATTGGTTTTTTCAATGCTTCGCCGGATAATCCTATGGTGATGCAGATACAGAAGAAGATTGATGCTCTTCGCGAGAAGATTGAGTCGCTGGAGGGGCGTAAGCGTGAGGTGGCTGAGGAGATCAAAAATCCTACCGCTAAGGAGGAGGAAACTCCAAAGACAGAAGAGCCAGCTGAGACAACTGAAACAGCTGAGACAACTGAATCTACTGAGACAACTGAGGCTTAAGCCTTATTAAATGATGGAAGGAGCCATGCTTTTAACGGTGTGGCTCCTTTTTTAATTGTATGGTAGTACACTTCTTTAATCCTGGTTACGAAGCCTCTATTCTTAGAGGTGTAGAGCATTATACCCCGCCTAAAATGGTGCGTAGGCTGAGGGAGGACCTACAGACGCTTCCTATCTACTATGCAGGAGATGAAGATAAGGTCTTGGTCACAAGGAGGTTGCCAGAGGAGTTGCAGCACTCTCGGTTGACGGCACATTTGCCTGTGGGGGCGGAGTTGATACCATGGGGGTGGGGACCTGAATTGCGTGGGCTTTTTCCATCTATTGAATTGCCGTATAGCTCTGCTGAGATGGCTTACTTCGCCAGTAGGG